>JANPAD010000515.1:0-18955 GCA_031429735.1 Bdellovibrio sp.
ATTGAGCCAGATCTGAAAAAGCTCCATCGGATTTTCACTATTTTGATTTAAAAGCGGAAACATTTCCGAGTGTTGTACGCCTTTCCCCGCCGTCATCCACTGCACATCACCCTGGCCATAACGGCCGGCAGCGCCCAGCGAATCAGCGTGATCGACTAAACCTTTTCTCACAATCGTAACTGTTTCGAAACCACGGTGGGGATGCACTGGAAACCCCGGCACCACATCGCCGTGATACATTCTGAAACCGTTTAAAGGTTGAAAATCTTCGCCGATGTTTCGGTTACGAAGATGCTTGGCCTCGGGTCCAAATTCAGGCGTTCCTCGAGGGTAAAAGTCGTTATGATGAACGCAAAAAAGAAAGGGCTCGACTGTGGGCCATTGAAAACCTAATTTAAATTGTCTTTTAATCATGACCGCACCGGCAAATGAATTTGCATTAAAATATATTTTTCAGCACGTCCATCCGACATGGTGATATAGACAGAGTCGAACTTAAAAGCCTACGGCTTCTTTCGGTTGGTCAGTGCTAGCTTCGGTACCACCGTAAACAACGCTGTCAAAAATAACGTAGCCATCCGGTCTTTTGTGTTTCGGATCTGCATGAACCCAGTGAACCAATCCACCTTGCGCGGTCCAAATAAATTGTCCGCCGACAGAGAATGTCTTGCCAATTTCGACCGGAATGCGTTCTCCCATGTTCGAGTTGTAAACGATCATCACCGTGCTGCCATCGGACAAACTCGCTTCCCATTTTTGGTGAGGCAATCCGTCGACATCGTCAGGTAAGATATTTGTTACAACAAGTTCAGCACCTTCAACATAAAATTGACTTTGACGTGAACTGACGGCTTCAACGATCTGGATATCATTTTGAACTTCTCCGGGATGCGCAATAACCGGCATTTTTTCAGCAAAGACAAATGAACTACTGAAGACAAGGGCTAAGCCTAAAAGATTGAGCTTAAAACGATTCATAGAGCCTCCGTAGACGGACATTAATGGTGTCCGGTAGAAACGCCTCGCCAATCCGAAGCATATACGTTGATACTTATAGAAACTTATTAAACAGTTAGGCCTCGGCTGTCACGCGGCCCTTAACAGGACAGCTGCAATTATCATCTCTTATTGAAAGTTTTACCGGTTTCGCAGAAAGAGGCTCGAAAAGCGTGCTGATCAGGCAAAATTGATTGAATAGCGCTGTTGTTTTTCAGAAGTTAGAGATTATGAAACTACCGTTTTTACTTCTTATTTTTGTTTTTTCCATGAGCGCGTGGGCCGTTTGTCCGGATAGCTTGTTGAATGAAACTTCCGACGATTGTCCTTGGGCGCAAATGACCCGCGACATCCTTAAGAACCCTCGAAAATGCGATGTCATTTTGAAAAAGCAGTCCCCTTATCTGCTGCCTCAGCTCAAACTCGATCAAAAAGCCTTGGTCTCTTTAAGTCATTGGGGTTCAGCAAAAAATTTTGATGAAAATGCAAAGGCGGTTATTGTCGACGATGTGGTTTTAAGATGCCTCGCTCAAAAATTAAAACTTGAGGGAACTATCCGACAAGAACCGCAATATCAAATAGTTCATGCCGGCCTTCAACACACGTACGCTTATCTTTTCAGTAACACACCGACACCCTATGGTTATAAACGGGCGCGATGGACTAACGGCGATTTGAAAAGCGGCTTTGGATTTGAAGATATGAATCCACTTTATCCGGATTCAAAAAAAGGCGCCTTTCTGACAAATGTGACTTACTTTTTTGCTCGATTTGCATTTAAAGAAGATCCTCGCCTTCTCGCAGAAATTGAAACCGAAGGAAAAAAGAATAAAACTTTAGACCCCACTTTGGTTTCTTTCAAAAACGAAAAATATGAAACAAAAAACTTAATTGAACACGTAAAAAATACCGATTACGTCATTCACACAGTCTTTGTTAAAATGAATGCCGAAAAAATTAAATCTAAAAATACCCATTTATTGATTTACTGGATTGAAAATACAAACTCCGGTTCAAAACAGCTGATTACCGGCTTTCCGGTCGAACAAAGTTTTGTGACCAAGGCTCTTGATGACAAATTCTTAGGGCAGGATAAGCCTATTACTTTGCGCTATAATGCTTTTGTTCCCGATCTGACCTATTCTGCAGGACCGCTGACCGGCCTACGCGAGCTTCACTAGGTATCAATCGACTTACTTAGCGGTATCGAAAGAAATTTTTCTTAAGTAGTGATTGTCGTATCCGCCCGGATTTTTTTGTAAATATTTTTGGTGATAGCCCTCGGCGTCCCAGAATTTTTTAGCCTCAGCTATTTCAGTTACAATAGGCTTTTTCCATGCACCAGACTTTTCAACTTTTTCTTTGAAGGCCATGGCTTCTTGCTTTTGCTTGTCGCCGTGATAGAAAATAGCTGATCGGTATTGGTTACCCGTGTCATTACCCTGACGATTCAAAGTGGTTGGATCGTGCATTTTATAAAACTGGTCCATCAAAGTATTGAAACTGACTTTTGACGGATCAAATTTAATTTCGACACTTTCGGCGTGACCGGTATGGCCGTCATGCATATCGTCATATTTTGGGTTTAAAGTCGTACCGCCCGTGTAGCCGACCTTGGCCTCAAGAACTCCCGGAATTTTTCTAAAAAATTCTTCTGAACCCCAAAAACATCCTGCGGCAAAAGTAGCTGTCTCGGTTTGAGATGGTTTAGCTTCAACTTTCGGATCCGGCTTCACCGGAGATTTTGCAAAAGCCATCGATGCTGTGAGTAAAAACAAGCCCATGAGTTGCGTGCCTGACTTAATTTTCATAATAGCCTCTCGTCAATAAAGACCGTTTCATTTAAATACATTTCGTGTTGGTATGAGGCTTGGTCTCATCATTTATTACAGTTTATCCCTACTTTTTTTATATAACAAATCTGTAATTTTGAATGTTCCAAATGCTCATACATGCAGAGGTGGAATATGTTTAAGGTGTTTAAGATGATCTCAATTCTGCTGACTTTCAGCGCGGTTGCCCAGGCCGCCTCAACTGAACCGCATTTAATTGCCTCGTCAGGATCCGGGAATGTTCAACTTGTTGAACTCTATTCGTCGGAATCTTGCTCGAGTTGCCCGCCAGCTGACGAATGGATTTCGAAGCTGCAACAAAGAGAGGGTCTCTGGAAAAATTTTGTGCCGGTGGTTTTTCATGTGGACTACTGGAACTACCTCGGATGGAAAGATGATTTTTCTTCGGATCTTATGACGAAACGTCAGGTCGATCTTTCAAAGCTTTGGCCGACTTCAAGCGTTTACACGCCTGGCTTTATTGTCGACGGAAGAGAATGGAAAAATTGGCGGTCTGACGGAGCCGATTTTCCGCTATCTCAAAATACAAAAATAGAGCTGAGTGTTTATAAGCTGGCTGATGGTTCATTTAACGTTAAGGTTTCGGGACTTGATGCAAATAAACATTATACTGTCCGCGTTGCGCAGTTGGGAATGGGTTTAGGTTCCCGCGTGACCGGCGGCGAAAATTCGGGACGCTTTTTAAAGCACAACTTTATTATTCTGGATTGGTCCGGTCAGCCCCTGTCAAAATTAGGGTCTGAGCCGAACTTTAAATTTAAGTCACGTACAGACCGAGTTTCTCGCCTTGCCATTGCGGCCTGGATTGAAGAAAATGGAAACCCTACACCGTTACAAGCCACCGGAGGCTATTTATGATTCTCAGAAATCTAATCGCAGTTTCAGTTTTTTTAACCCTATCTCATGCCCAAGCTTGGCAGGCCAAAGATGCCAAGAAACCATCCGATGCCGAACTTAAAAAAACTTTGACGTCGATGCAATATAGCGTCACGCAGAAAGCCGGCACAGAACCTCCGTTCAAAAACGAGTTCTATAAAAACAAAGAAGAAGGCATTTACGTCGATATCGTTTCGGGCGAGCCGCTATTCAGTTCAACAGATAAATATGACTCGGGCACCGGATGGCCCAGCTTTTTTCGCACACTTGAAAAAGATAATGTTGTCGAAAAGAAAGACCGTGAGCTTGGTTTTGAACGAGTCGAAGTCCGCAGCAAATACGCTGATTCGCACTTGGGCCACGTTTTTGATGACGGACCGGCCCCCACAGGTCTGCGTTACTGTATGAATTCGGCTTCGTTAAGGTTTATTCCTAAAGCCAAATTAAAAGACGCCGGTTACGCCGAATACACCAAGTTATTTGAAAAGAAAAAATAGAAAACTTTAAAATAGATTTTTGAGATAGCGCATTTCGGAATGGATGCGCTTTTTGTAAAAGCCCAAACCTTTTAATAAATCATAAAATTTCGGGCTGTGATTCATTTCTTTTATATGGCATAGCTCATGGGCGACAACATATTTGAACAGATGTTCCGGAAAGGTAATAATCTGCCAATTAAAAATAAGTTCACCTTTTGAAGAGCAAGCTCCCCACCGGGAACGATAATTGCGAATCCGGATAGACGCCGGGAATACACCTAGGATCGCCGCAAAGTGAACACAATCTTTTTTTAGCTTCTCAAGGGCCTGCAGTTGATACCATTTGATGAGTTTCTTTTTGATAAGCTCTTCTTGGTGATCAAGGTTTGACGTTAAAGGAACAATCAGATCGTTGTCCAGCCTGAAGGCCGGCCCCGTGCCTTGAATCAGTTTTAAATGGAGAACTTCATTGAGGTAAGGCAATGGATGATTTTCTTCTAAACGAATTTTGCTTTTTTGATTTTGTTCTTCTACAAAGCGATGCTGATTTAAAATCCAATCGGACTTCAGGTTGATGAAATCAGTTATTTCTTTCTTGGCGATGCGAGTCGGCGCAGTTACTTTCACCAACCGGTCTGCCAAAACACGAATTGTTATGCGTTTGGCTTTTTTCATGTATTTGATCTGAACGTTAAATTGCATCATTCAACCGAGTTTCACGAGATTTTTTTATTCTTATTCAGTTCAAAATTCAGTTGCGTGCGGTCGAGCTCGTTTTCCCAACGCGAAATAACAAGCGCTGCCACACCGTTACCCATAAAGTTAGTGAGCGAACGCGCTTCTGACATAAATCGGTCGATACCAAGAATTAGAGCTAGCCCCGCCACCGGAATAGTGGGCACAACAGCCAACGTAGCCGCCAGTGTAATAAAACCCGCACCCGTTACACCCGAAGCTCCTTTCGAGGTCAGCATTGCAACCCCAAGAATTGAAAGTTGCTGGGTCAACGTTAAATCAATATTCAGGGCCTGCGCCACAAAAAGAGCGGCCATGGTCAAATAGATATTTGTACCATCGAGATTAAATGAGTAGCCCGAGGGCACGACAAGCCCCACGACCGACTTTGAGCAACCTAGTTTTTCTAACTTTTGCATGAGCGGCACCAAGGCAGATTCAGAAGAGGACGTACCAAGCACGGTTAACAGTTCTTCTTTAATGTAAAAAATAAAGCTGAAGATATTAAAACCGACCACCCGGGCAATCAATCCTAAGACGACGACGACGAAAACAATACAGGTCAAATAGAACGTACCCATCAAGGCCATCAGTGGCATCAAGGCCGCTAGACCGTACTTGCCGACCGTAAAAGCCATTGCACCGAAAGCTCCGATGGGAGCTAATTTCATGATCGATCCCATCATGCCAAAAAAGATATGCGAAGCTTCTTCGATAAAAAGATGAACAGCTTGCCCTGCCTTACCCATTTTAATCATTGAGTAACCGAAAAGCACGGCCACCAGTAAAACTTGCAGCAAATCGCCCGAACCGGTGAAAGCATCGGTAAAAGTTTTTGGAATAATATGTAAAATAAAATCGATGGTCGATTGGTTTTCAGCTGACTTTGAATAAGTCGCGACCGCTTGCGCGTCGAGCGTGGCGGGGTCAATATTAAAGCCGGCTCCGGGACGAATCACATTCATAACGACTAATCCGATAACCAGCGCAAATGTTGAGACCACTTCAAAATATAACAAAGCTTTGCCGCCGACTCGGCCGACTTTTTTCATGTCCCCGGCCCCGGCTATACCTAGCACCACGGTGCAAAAGATGACCGGGCTGATCAACATTTTGACGAGAGCGATAAAACCATCGCCGAGTGGTTTCAGTTTAACGGCGAGATCCGGTTCGACGGCCCCTGTGACCACTCCCAAAATGACGGCGCATAAAACCCAAAAATAAAGATGACGAGTTAATTTTTTAACATGGCGCATGCCAAGATGATTCAGGATTTTTTAATGACTGTCCAGAACAATAAAAAACCCGCAAATAAGACCGCCCTTTCGGGTCATTCCTATTTGCGGGTCACTCCCCTCAAGTTCATTTGACTGAACCTGTGAAGAATTATCTCTTGATCTAATGGCGGGAGTTCTGGCTTCCGCGAGTCGATGGTCGAGACTGAGAATCATTTGTACTACTTCCGCGAGACTGGCTATCGGCTGCGAAAGATTTTGTGCTGTCGTCTTTATCAACGCTTTGATCGTCAGCCCATTTTGCATCTTGGTTTTGATCTTTAGGATCAGCTGAACCAACGCCGCCTGTACGCCCGTTTTTCATTTGAGCATCTTGAGCGCCTTGCTCGATGTTTTCACGTCCAGCGTTTTCTTTGTCAGTTTGCTTAGGATCAATTCCGCCTTTAGCGCCCTGGTCTGCCTTATATGATTCAGCGCCAGCTCCTTTAGTTTCTTTATCTTTAGTTTTCCAATTTTGATTTGAAGGCGTGTTTTGTTTGAATTCTTTTTCCATAAATTCTCCTTTATTTTGAGTTAGATCGATTGGCTGTCATAAACCTGTAAAGCAATGTCGAGACCAAGCTTTAAATCTTCTTTATTGGATTTGAAGAAAAACCCGAGGAATTTTTCTACCTCGGGTAGATATATTCCTCTTGATTAAGGCAATGGTAGACCCGTCATAAAATCAATTGCATTGCCTTGTTTTATTTCTCTATTTTTCTCTTGCTGTAATTCAGTTTTCGAATCTAACTTTTGAAGGCCATCAATGGCAGGTCCTTCAATAACTTGTCCGTGACAGTTGTAACGAGCTCCGTGACAGGGACAGTCCCATGATTTTTCAACTGCGTTCCAGCTGACCACACCGCCTAAGTGTGTACAGGCGGCTGACATCAATTCAATCGCGCCGAATTCGTTTTTGAAAGCGGCCACCATTTGTAATCCATGGCGATAGACGGCCCCTTCACCGAACGGCATTTCATCCAACAGAGGCACCGGTTTTTCTTTTAGCCAGCTTTCGTACTGGACGGCAACATTTGCATTCTCACGGATATATCTTGAGTAAGCCCGAAACACGGTACGGGAAGGGTCATAGAGATCTTCCCACTCGTTTTTACGACCCATGATTTGATCTGTAATTAACATTGCACCGATTGTTGAATGAGTAAGACCATTTCCGGAATCTCCGGTAATTATATAAATATTTTCATTGCCCGGATTGCGTCCTAGGAATGCGAGTCCATCAACCGATTCCATGACCTGGCCCGACCATTTGTATTTAATTTCACCGGCAAACAAAAATCTTTCGCGTGCCCACGCCGCCAGTCTTGTAAATCGCTCAGTCGGTTGACTTTCTTGTCCCGTTTTGTGATCTTCTCCCCCCACGATAAGAATGTCATTTTCGTCTTCGCTTTGAACACGTATATAATGGTAAGGATCGAGCGTATCCCAATACAAGTTCTGCGGAACGCTTCCTTTCGGAATTTCTAAGCCGATGGCGTAAGTTCGGTACGGAGCCTGTTTAGTATGAATTGCGAGCCTATCATTGATTGGAGCATTCGTCGCAACAACTACTGCGCCACACGTCACCTGATAGCCACGGTCCGTTTTGACCGAGGCACGTTCCCCGTCTTCTACGACATCATGAACACGTGTGTTTGTGAAAATAAGCCCGCCGCCCTGAACAATACAGCCCGTTAAGCCACCAAGGTATTTCAGTGGATGAAACTGAAGTTGCCCTGAAAATTTCAAGCACGGGCCCGTTACAAATGAGGGCAGCGGGCATGAATCGACACGTTTAGCTCCCAATAAGCCTGCCATCTTTGCGGCTGCGAGTTCCCGTTCCAAAACATCCTGTTGCGGATCATTTCGTGCGAAGAGATATCCGTCTACAATCTTGTCGTCGCAGCGAATACTTTCGACATCGATTATTTCTGTAATGCGATTGATGGCGTCACGATGACTTTTAACAGCAAGTTTTACACCTTGAAGGCCGTGATATTTTTCAAGTTCGAAATATCGATCTCCTAGCACATACGAAACATGCGCAGATGTCTGACCACTTTGTCCGCTTGCAAGTTCAAAAGCTTCAAGCAAACAAACTTTCTTTCCTTCATTCATTAACATATACGCGGCCGTAAGACCGGCAATGCCGCCACCAACGATACAGACATCGACGTCAAGATCATGGTCGAGGGCGGAGAATTTGGACATTATTTTCGTATCCGACCAAACAGATGTGGTTTTTTCTCTCGTTTCGTTATTCATAAGGCCTCCTATTCGCTCTTCAATACTTTATATGAAGAGCTGCAAAGTAGGTGCCTCAATGAGAATCAATTTCAACTTAGCTTTTGTTTTTCTAAATGCTTTCTAAACAAATTTGTTCGAGGCAAAATACGGTCAATTGTTTGTTGCGCGTCTAGGAGAGAAAGTTTTTCAGATTCGAGAACGAGATCTTCAAACAAATGACGAGTGGTGCCAACCGCCAAAGATGGAAAAGCTCCGTCATCGACTTCGCCGTAAGCCACAATTAAAAAATGACTGAAGAGCTCTTTCATACCGCGGTTATAAAAACGTTCATTGTCTTTACCGCGCAGGTCGGCAATCGTCTTTAACTGTTTAGTTGAGAGCGGCGAATCTTCCTCAAGACATTCGTAAAGCTGCTTTGCAACTGCCGACAAAGTCGCGCCTGTGTAATCGGGCTTGGTAATTTTAAGAAGAGCCGTAAATAAATCGCGTGAAAAAAAAGTGGCCCGACCCTGATACCATTTTGAATAGACGACCAAACGTGAATCCGAAAGTTTTTTCATCAGCAGCCATAAATCGCCTACTTTATTATCGCCGCTTTCGTCCCATTCCCAGCGCATTTTCTTTCGCGGATAGAGCTCGCTCCATAAAGAAGCCGGTTCTTTTTTATTATTGATCGGAAACACCAACAGTGCGCCGTAATCATTAATTTTTTTAACAGCACTTTTTTGATTCATATTTCCGCGAAATCTTTCTAGGCCGCTTGAGGCGGTTTGGGCTTTCTAAATCTATTTTGCTTTAAAAAAGATGTCATTTAAATATAGTGATTTCCACAGTTTTTCAGTAAACTGAAAAAATGCTAGTTCTAACGCGAAAGGGCCTGTATTGCCCGGCCGGAAACTTTTATATCGACCCGTCTGCTAAGGTAGATAACGCAGTCATAACACACGCGCATAGCGATCATGCACGACGTGGCAGTGTTTTATATTATTCTACAAAATCCGGGGAATCACTGTTACGTGCGCGCCTCGGCAAAAATATTCAGGTGCGAAATTTTAACTACCAAGAAAAGTTCTCGATAGGACCGGTCAGTTTATCTTTTCATCCCGCCGGACATATTTTGGGCTCAGCTCAGGTGCGTATGGAATACAACGGCGATGTGTGGGTGGCCTCCGGTGACTACAAGCGCGATCCGGACCCTACCTGTGAACCTTTTGAAACTGTGACTTGCGATACGTTCGTGACCGAAGCCACCTTCGGAACACCCGCTTACACCTGGAATAAAGATGCCGATATCGGCGCGGAAATTTTCGAGTGGTGGAATGAAAACGCAAAAAGAGGAATCAATTCTGTTCTATTTGCCTATTCACTTGGTAAAGCTCAGCGCGTGCTGGGTTTGCTCGAGCCATTTGCGCAGCGGCCAGTTCTATGTCATTCCGCCGCAACACCGTTGACTGATTGCTACCGGGCTCAAGGTGTTCAACTCGCGCCGACAAGATGTCTTAGTCTGATCGAAAAGAATGAAAAGTTTTCGGGCGAGCTTTTTTTATTGCCGCAAACCTTTCTAAAATCTGATCAAGCGCAGATTTTGCGAGAATATAAAACTGCTTTTGCGTCAGGCTGGATGGCCACCGAGAACCGCCCCGGTTACAGTCGATACGACAAAGGCTTCTTGCTTTCGGATCACGCCGACTGGAATGACTTGGTCCGGACAGTTCGTGAAACCGGAGCAAAAAATGTTTACGTCCAGCATCGTGGGCAAGGAGCCTTGGTAAAACATTTGAATAACATAGGCATTAAGGCTTATCCGGATACTGCATTAGAACGTGAAACCGCCGATCAACTGGAGCTTTTCTGAACCTGAATAAAAAAATTTCGCTTGCTGTTTCAAAGTTCGCGTTGCCCGCTCCCCGCCGCGGGCATATTGACGGGTACTCGGGGTTAGGCCGTGGTGCCGAAATCGGTCAAGAAATTCACCGTCGCATTCAGGCGCAGCAGCATGAACTACACCCTCATTATAAATCTGAAGTTTTCACATCACATCTATTTGATACATCTGATTTTAATTTTGAAGTCTCCGGAAAAATAGACGGTTTTTTTGAAGCCCGCCACAATTCCGAAGTAACACGTATCGAAGAAATTAAATCAAGTTTCAATATTTACGAAATGCAACGTCGGCTTAAGGAAAATCCTGAACATCCTTACTTACTGCAATTACGTACTTATGGTTATTTTCATTGGCTCAAACAAAAAGAAATTCCGGATTTAACGCTTTTGTTGGTGTCGAGCCGCAATAGCGAAACCATGGATATCCGCGTTTCGCTTGATCTCGGTACTTATGAAGAATGGCTGGATCGCCGCCTCGCTGAATTAAATGAGGAAGCCCATCAGGCCCAAAAGCGCAGTGCCCGACGTAAGAAAACAGCGCTGGCGATGGTCTTTCCATTTGCTAAACCGCGCAGCGGTCAGGTTGAACTGATTGCAAGCATTGAAGCGGGTATGCGCGACAAGCAACCGATGCTTTTACAAGCTCCAACCGGTCTAGGAAAAACGGTCGGAGTGCTTTACCCCAGTTTAAACGAATCGCTCAGCCGCGGCCAGCGCACCATTTACACGACTCCGAAAAATAGCCAACATGCAGTGGCCGAAGATGCAATTGATCGTTTACAAGAAGCGGGAGCGCCCATCAAGGGCATGACTTTAACCGCAAAAAGTAAAATGTGCTTTAAAAACGAAGCCATTTGCAATCCTGACTTTTGCGAATTCGCAAATAATCACTACACCAAAATGAATGAAAACAAGGTCATCGAAAAGCTCCATAAAAAAAAGAAGCTCACAGCGAGTGTTTTTAAAAGAATGGCAGCCGAGTTTGAAGTCTGCCCATTTGAGATTCAACTTGATGCGGCTCTCGATGCCGACACCATCATCTGCGATTACAACTACGTCTTTGCGCCCCGTTCGCCGCTTGGCAGGATCAGTTCCGAAGAATTAGATCAAGAAGGTCTACCAAATCTTGTGATTGATGAAGCCCACAATTTGCCCTCGCGCGCGATGGACTACTATTCTCCGGCCCTTTCGGTGCGCGCACTTGAAAATATGCGAGAGCAATCGCCGAGCCTTCCCAAAAAATTTCGCAGCGACTTTGAAGCTTTGGTCAACGACTGTATCCGCGTCGTGAAAAGCTGTGCTCCGACCAATGCAGAAAAGCCCTGTAAAATTAGACCTCCGCTTGCGGCATTTCTTGAACAAGATTTCGAATTGCGCAATTTTACTTCGACTTATCTAAATTCGGACGCGGACATTCAAGCGGGTGATGTTATTTTAAATTTAGGTTTTTACTGGTCGCAATTTACCGAAGCGCTCGAGTTTGTCGGCAGCGGTCGTAAAGAATTTTTTACGACCTTCGAGCCGAATCCGACCAGTGTGCGCATTACCTGCTGCGATGCTTCGGAGTTATTAAAAGACAGTTATGAAAGCTACGCGCAAGTCGTTGGATTTTCAGCCACGCTTAAGCCCTTCAGCTTTTACAGTCAGCTCTCAGGCTTAAAAGACCGAAATCTTAAAACAGCCGAATTTGTTTCACCGTTTTCTCGTGATCAGCGCAAAGTTTTAATTATTCCGCAGGTTTCATCAAAATACTCGGACCGCCAGCGCAACTACCCGCGTATTGCAGAAGTCATTGCACGCATTGCCGCCGTCAAGCAGGGCAATTATTTTGCTTTCTTTCCGAGCTTCGATTTTTTGAGTCGCGTTTTACAAGAATTTAAAACTCCTGAAGGTTTTGAAGTTTTGCGCCAGCCCAGCGGCATGAGACGTGAAGCGGTCGATGAAGTACTTGATAAGTTGCGCGAATCCAGTGCCCATCACATTGTCTTTGCTGTCCAAGGCGGCGTTTTTTCTGAAGGCATAGATTACCCTGGAAAAATGGCGATCGGCGCGTTTGTTGTCGGCCCACCTTTACCGACATTTGATCTTGTGCGCGAAGAAATGCGGCGTTACTACGAAGAAAACTATGATGCGGGCTTTGACTATGCTTACACTTACCCAGCCATGGCGAAGGCTGTACAGGCTGCTGGTCGTGTGATTCGTACCGAAACAGATAAAGGCATTATTATTCTGATGGATGATCGCTTCACTCAGCCTTCCTATACAAAGTCCATGCCGCTCGATTGGTTTAACGAAAGTGCCGCTGAACTCGTCTCTCAAAATATTCTGAGCGATTTAAGAAAATTTTGGTATGAATAGAAAAGTACTACGGGGCCTGTGTCGTCATATCTTCAACAGCCTGCTGCTCGGACCCCTCTAAAGAAGCGCACATCCACCCGTTGAGCCCTAAGAATGTTTTTTGAGCCGCATTGACAGCTAACTGAAGCTCGTTTTCTGTTTTAATTTCATTTTCTAAAACTTTAATATACTTACGCCATAAAGCGGCTGTCTGTGCACCGTAGGCGTTGTAATAGGCTCCACCGGTCACGGGTGTAATCGAAAAATGATGATCAAAATGGGCCGCCAGCATTTGCCCACCAAGCGTTGACCCTTCAAGCACATACAAGGCCCCTAACACTTCCGGCAAACTTTTCAATGGTGGTTGAAATTCTCCGGGTAAATTCGAAGTTGCCGGTGCAAGGCCTAGGACTTTAAGATCTCGGGCTAACAATTCAGATTTTTTTCTTTTGTTCCATTCCAGCTTCGGCGGTAAATCTTCACGGCAATCTATTTCAGGCTCTACCCAGTTGAAAAACACTGCAAATTTAGCAATGATGTTTTCGTATTTAGCACGACTCATTTCAGATGACATCATATCCATGCTCTGCTCAATTTCACCGTGCTGAAGACTTGTCGCTTCTTTCAAAATTTGTCTGACATTTAAATTCATTTGATCTCCTGTTTGAAATGGAACTCCTGCTGACAGCAGCTTAGTTACCATGAGACTAAACATGTGATGTTGAATAGAGATGGATTACATTATGTGATTTCGTCAAATGCATATTTTTTTAATTAATATAAACTGCGGCCCAAGCAATCAAAAGTAACTGAATAGGCAAACGTATCAGCAAACCCCAAGCTGGCAATGATGCAAACACCGTATTGCGGGCCTGGAACATATAGATATTAGCCGGAAATACTGCGATCAACAGAGCAATCAGACCCCAAGCCGCAAAACCACGTGAAGCCGGCCACAACAACATAAGACCAAGAATCACTTCCGCCGCGCCGCTAAGATAATTAAGAAATTGAGGTTGAGGTAGATAAGGCGGCATAATTTTTAGATACATACCGGGATTTTTGAAGTGATTAAATCCTGCAGCAACATAGAAAAGAACCATGATATAAAGAAAGATAGTTTGCATTCAGATACTCCTGGCCATTTGCGTATGGAGCTATCTTACTAATATTTTGCCGATTAGTTCAAGCTTGCGTGACCTATCGACCCGACAGCTTCGTCGGCTTCAAAGTAACTTTTAAGTCGAAGTAAGTTTGAAAGCGCTAATCGTTCTGAATTATCGCTGACGTAAGTGGATGCGCGGTTTCTCATACTTTTATCAAGAATATCGTAATCCATCGAAAGGCTGACAACGGTCCCTTCATCGTGTGGGGCTTTGGCAAACCAAATTGAACCTTTAACAACGATTTCAGACTGTGGAAGACTTTCAAGGGCTATCATAATACCGGGCACTTCGTTGGTGATTTCGGCGTACCAACTGGCTTTTGCACCAGACTTCAGCTTTACAATCCAGTGCGAATGCTTCGTGGTGACTTCACGCACACTGATTACACCTTTCATAAAGAGCGCTAAATTTTTAAAATCTCTGAAAAATTCATACACTTGTTCAGGCTTTTGATTTCGAATTGTGATGACACAGGAATTATTATCTGATGAAAGTATTTGATCCAACATTTGAGGTTCCTTCTGCGGAGCAACCTATGCGGCAGGCTCTACTGCAGATTACAGTTGCAATGCATATGCCGTGAATCTGACTGTTATGAAGCTGAGCTTAACCGAAGAAGTGGAAAATGTACGCACATCAATCCATTTTCTCCTCGTAAATTACAATGGTTTGAGTCTTTCGAACTGAGCCAGTTGGTATGAGCCGAACACTCCGGTAAACAAGCATCTCACAAGTGGATCTTCCATCACATCGGCGGCTTGAACTTCGACTTCTAGGGCACCACTTAGGCGCTGATTATTGATTCGTATATACATTGAAGTCAGTGACTCACCTTCTTCGAGAGCACGGTAAAGAGTGTACGCCGGCACTTCGGTTGTCCAAAGACGGTCACTGACTTGCTGATGGTCAATTTGCATGATGGAACCTGCTAATCTGTAATTAAATTCTGTGGCTAGGCCATTTTCATCGTAGACCGACAATTTCCAGTAGGTTTCAGAACCGAAAAAACCCTCTTCAGAGTGCTTCAAAGAGTGATAGCGGTGCAAAATATCAAATGACAAGTAGTCGACGACGTCTCTTTTTTGCTCCGGTGATAAAGCCGGTAGATTTTGGGCGACCTCTGACGTTGAAGAGGGTTTTACATCTTCGGAGTAATCATAATCAGCTTCATCGGCGCTTTGTTGAATCACCCAATTCAGTTGGGACTTTTTTTCAAATATTTTTTTATTTAAAACAAAAACATCACCGGGGTTCAGCCTGACAATTTCACTTTTTGTCAGAAACGTAGAAACTTGCTCTTTAAAACCTGCGTAGCTGATCGGAAAAAAGGCCCGGTTGTACCAGGACCAGCTTTCAAACTTAAACTGGCACGAACTCGGAACTAAAACACGCGGGTTCAATTTTGTTAACTGCTCAACCCACTCATGCGGAATTCGGCGGTCGGCGGGCTCTGCGCGTAACGGTGACAGCACTTCAATTTCCCGCATCGTCTGAAAGGGCCATAGAATCAAATCCCAGTCGGCAATTTCTGTTAATTTCTGCATCGTCTCGTCATCAATCCACGAATCAACGACATTTAAAACGTTGAGTTCACCTGCACGGATGTGAAAAATCGAATCAACATCGGCATCGAGTGCCCGGCGGGTCATGACCTCAAAAGGACCAATTGTTACAGCTACATTCAGATCAAGTTGAAAGACAGTTTTAAAACCGAATTCCTTTAGCCACACCAGCATTTCTTCGTGCAGACAATAAATGTAAATTGGTGTACTGCGGTCAATCAGGTTCAGGCTATCGAACGAACAATGATCGTCGTGATAATGCGAAATAAAAACCGCATCGAATTTTAAGTCTTTAATTTTTTCCGTATCAAATTGCACCGGCGGAAACGCAAAGCAGTTTCGGCTGAAAGGGCTTTCAAAAAGTGGGTCAAATAAAATCTGGATTCCGTCGCATTCAAAAATATATCCTGCGTGCAGAACTCTTGAAACCGTCAATGACATAACCCGCTGAATTTACAGACTAATTCTGCCCAAGTCCAGCGCTCTTGACAAATTGATGATGAAGTTGATGGCCAAACTCGCGTCACCATTACCTGGGATGTCCGCAGAGACGCAACACCGATAGAAATTGAAACTTTCTTGAGTGCACGTGGCGGCATGACACAAGGCTGGACAGGCTCATTCGACAAACTCGAAGATTACTTACTGCAAAATTAAATTCAATGTTCTGTTTCCTGAGAACGAGGCCCGTGCACGATGTGTCCGGGCTGAATCGTGATTCGTGATTCGTGATACTTTTGTAGACTTAGTTAATGATTCCTCGTCCACATCAATATTCAAACTTTTGTTCGTTCTTTTAAGATAACCGGAAAAAATCAAGGACAGTAGTACGTAGGCCAAGAATGTGTAAAACCCCGGCTGAAGAGTCGTTCCGTTTGTCGCCAGAATGACAACATCCTGAGTTGAATTGTCTCCCACTCCGAAGGAGCTGATGTTTCCGAACTCATTTGAAATAACTCCGTTAAAGCCGATGTACGCCATAAACATAGACACCACAAAAACGTCGGCCATAGACCATTTGCCTGTTTTTAAAAGCATAAATCTTACGACACGATTCTGGCGGGCATTTTTAAAATTAAAATAAAACAACGCCGAAGAAAATAGTTTCAGAACCGGAAAAAAAATGCTGAATGAAACCATCAAGATACCGACGGCTTTCATTTGGAAATCCGGGTCAACCAGCATAACCCAAAATACGTCAATGATACTTTTGCTCTTAAAATACAGAACCTGATTGAGAAAGCTTAACGGATGCCCCATTAGCACAAAACTCATTTCTGAAATACGTGCCTCAAGATCAATCATAGGTGTCGTGACACCGGTAAACAAAAGCATCATTAAAGTGACAAGCAGCAAGGAATACTGCGACACAGATAGTGCCAGTTTGCCCATTCCTGACATTATAAATAAAGCCAATGCCAGTGCCAGAAGAATCCAAGTATACCAAAGGATGCTCTGTCGGTTTGTTTCAATTTGTTCATTTACTTTTAAACGCGCGGTTTCAATATCGGCCGCGCCGATCTTGATTATAATGGCTTTTACGCTGGATAAATCTTGTTCATCAAAAGTTTCTTCGAAATATCTATTAAGCTGCTTCTTGAGTGCGCCCTTGATTTCTCGTTCGTTTCGCGGTTTTTTAAGTTCTTTGACGATTGAATCCGCGTATTCGGGAATTCCTTCTTTGATGTCTTTGATATCAATCATTATGTCAAAAAATGTTTGCTTAACCGCTCCGCCAATTGAACCTTTGTTTTTTTGTCGTATTTTATTTGTGACTTTGTCGATCAAGCCGTTGAGTTGAGCGGCTACTTGTCTTTTGAGTACCTTTTGATCTGCCTTGGTTAAATCAAAATGATCTAATTCATTAAACACAATCGTCGTTAGCTTTTCTTTCCATTTGTTGATGCTGAATAGGCCATACTTAATATGATTGAGTTCTGCGTAATCCAACTTGATACGTTGATTATTGATTGACGTGAAAATAATCTTTGAACACAAAAGTGCGCACGCTATAACTACACAGATAGAAATAACAAGTTTGATTTTTTTCATTTTCTATTCTTGTTACCTACGTTCATACATCGGCCATAAAATATCCTCAAGGAGTGGTTTTGCACCAACCATGCCGAACGCATTATCCGTTGCCGACGACTAAGGCGTTCTCATAAGAAAAACAAGACGAAATCTTCGACGTAGGGAACATAATACGAACTTAGAACTTGTTACTGACTACTTATGAAATTTCAAAACTGAGGTCGTTGAGATAGCGTTTCATCAAAGCCACGCGGCGAGCCCCCTCTTGCTGTCCCGCAGAGGTTTTCAAAGTGTCCGCAATTTTAAAAAGCTTGGCGTAGAAATGATCAATTGTAAATTCTTGATCGTTAATTGGTCTCGCATGAACGAAAGGATCTTGTTCAGAATAAAGCGGTCTTTTGAGCATTCCGGCCACAATAAAACACCGTGCTAAACCAATTGCCCCTAAGGCATCCAACCGATCCGCATCCTGCACAATACTCGCTTCAAGCGATTTTGTTTCGATATTGGCGCTAAAACTATGAGCCACAATGGCATGATGAATTTCTGCTAAGTAATTTTCGGGGTAATTTATAGTTTTTAAAAATTCAACCGCTGCATCAGCTGATAGCTTAGAAGCCTGTTTTCTTCGAGGGTCGTCTTTTGCAATAATAACGACGTCGTGCAGCCAAGCGGCCGGTAAAACAATTTCAAGACGGGCTTTTTCTTGTGCGCACAGTGATTTAGCAGAAGCCACCACCCTTTTGAAATGAAGCAGATCGTGAGCCGGGTCTGTAGCTCCTACCACTTCGGCTATTTTAGCTTCGAACAACGGCTCCCATTCATTTAAATTCATATATTCCCTTTCGATCGTCTTAATTTTTGCGTTCGGGTAGCCAAGGCCGCTTCAAGCAAATCGTGAGGGCTGGGGCCCAATGCACTTCCGCCGTTTTTTTCTGATACGTCAGAAACAAGTTGGAAGCCGTTTACATCTATTTCAAAATCTAGTTTTCCGTTACGCTTGGTTGATTCAACTGACATTTTAATCTCGCATTTCTTTGTTACATTTACTTTACTCAGATTGATTTTTAAGTTCGACGAGATCGAGTTTGCGCAGCGACGGTGACAGCACAGCCACTGCGCTCACGGTCAGCAGACAAATAAGGCCGCCGACGTATACTGCGGGCACCGGACCCAAAAGTTTAGCGGCAAGCCCCGATTCAAATTCGCCGATTTCATTTGATGAGCCGATGAAAATTGAATTCACAGCGGCAATTTTTCCGCGCATGTGATCGGGCGAAGTCAGTTGCACAGCGGCCGAACGAATCACCATACTTATGCTGTCAAAAGCACCGCTCAAGACCAAAGCCGCCACCGAAACAATGTAGTTGCGACTCAGACCGAACACTAAAATACAGAATCCGAAACCCGCCACAACTTTAAATAAAGTTTTTCCGGTACGGAATTTTTCCGGGTTCTGAGAAAGGTAAAAACCCATTAAAGCCGCACCCACAGCAGGAGCGGCTCGGAGTG
>JANPAD010000516.1:0-12820 GCA_031429735.1 Bdellovibrio sp.
GTTAAAAAAGTTTTCTTCAAAGTTATCATCGAAGGCCATTACAGCGAGATTGATGCCTGCCTAAAAATGCATTTATGGGTTTTGAGATAAAAAGAATGTCTAAGTCCCGCGCGTAGGAACGTAAATTGTTACCGGCTAAAAGTTCGACAGCTAACTTGTTAGAATAATATAGGCTACGACACTATTAATTTTTTAAAATAGTGCTTCGATTTCATCACAGATCACCGCAGTTTTTAACAGAGCCGCCGGTGGCTAAAACCAGTTAAAAAATTCAAAAATCTTGCGTGGCAAAATTATCCGTAGCGGATTGACTAGACTTTTAAATAACGGGCTAATACGGCTTTCGCGTAAAATGAGCTCTTCTCGCTCCCATTGACTGAAGTCCCGGGTGGTCATGAGATAACCGAATTTATAACTCGTCGGGTTTTCCCACTCGGAAGAAAGAGGTACTTCCGGGTATCGGCTATATTTTTTTAAAGTATCAGCAACAATTTCAAAAGCTTGAATACGGGCCTTTTGGGCCTCGTTCATCAGCCGATCGAATTCAACTTTTTCTTCATCCTGCAAAAGAGCTGCCTTACGTAAATTCATTGAGTGGCGCATCCGAAGCGCAGTGACTTGCAGCATGTTTCTGAGCTCTTCATTTTTGACGTCGGCAAATGGCGGCTTGTTTTTGATAGCTTCTTCAAGCCCTTCAATTTCGGTTTTGATCTGCATTTTATTTTTTTTAAAATCTCGAACGATGATGTGTTCATGGACAGGTTTTGCAAATGGAGTTTCATCAATAAGATTTGAAAAGAACAATGTCTGAATTAATTGCCTTTGCTTGAAATACAAGTTTTGCCAATCAAGAATTTTTTTCCAAACGGCGACATCTTCGCCGATAAGTTTCAATGCCATAAATGGATCTTTTCGGCTGTCAGGATCTGCCAGCAGTGCAACTTGATAGTCCATTAACCAGTAACCCACTTCCTGACCCGTTGAAAAATTCATGTGACCGGTCAAGCCGTGATCTTGCATCCAATCAACATCGTCGGTGCGGATTTTTAAATAGTCCGTTAAAAAAAGTCCGGCATCAATATCCATAAAAATAAAGTAACTGGTTTCCGGATAATACATGCTCGGGCGAACTTGAGCTTCTTTGAGGTAAAAATCCTGCATGTCTTTGTAGTCTTTGCGGTGATACATGGGTGCGTTGGAATCGACAAGTCCATAAAAATAGACGGTGTGAGGTAGTATGCCCACATACGGATCTGTAAATTGCGGAAGAAAGTTGAAATTTCCATGCTTTTCATCATATTGGTTATTAGAGGCATGGACTTTTATAAACATTCCTTTTTTTCGCTCTTTCAAAACCTGTGCAGCCTTATTCATCCAAGCAATTGTGCGCTCCGGTTTTGTCGCAGTAAATTCTGAAGACCCAAGCTCAAAGGTTACAAAATCTATTGGAAAATCATTTAAAAACTTATTTAAATGCTCCGCCAGTTTTTCCTCTTCATTCCAATGAAAAAGTACGCTTAAGTAAGGAATAATGTTGTAAGACCGCTGTTGAATCATCGCAAAACTGACTGACAAGCCGGTCTCCAAACCCCAATTGTGAGCATCTTGCAGAGCAGTGATTAAATTGATTCGTTCTTCCGGATGTAGCTGCAACATCTGAAGATCAAGTACATTCTGCTGATTGCGGGCAAGCCATCGGTTTGTATCCTGGGCAATTTTCAAAGGGCCGAGGTAATAACCTGCAACCCATTCTGAAGGATGCATCAAATGCAAATGAAAGCCACGCTTTTGTAAACGGGGTTTCCATGTGAAGGTTTTATTACATTGAGAAAGGATTTGCGCTTTTGTCGGTTTAATTTCCATGCGCGGATGCGGAAACACAAAGCCCAGTTTGCGAATAAGATAGTAAAGTGTTGCACTGGCTTCTGCGGGACTTGCACTTACTTTAAATGCCAATTGATTCTTCCGACATTCAAGTGTCGCAACATTTGAGGTATTGTTTGACCACTTGACACTAACAGGAGATCCGCTTCCCAGAACACTCGTCAGTAATTGGAGTGCATCGTCTTCGACATTTTGAGTTAGAGTTTGAGCAGATAGCGAATAAGATACGAAAATGACAACTGCGAAAGAAATTAGTTTCATATGGAACTCCCAGAAACAATATAAGTGAGTTTCGTGACTTTGCGCAAGTGCGCCCCGAAAGCAAAACAAGGCGTTAATCGGTGTTAGCCGTTTAAGAAACGAGCAATTCGGAGCACGCCACGGCCTTAAAAAGAGAGATCTGACTTCACCGAGGTGGGGAATAGCTTTCGTCTCGTTTCTGTATCTGTATTTTTTTCTACAACAATTTTAATTACTTAGATACAATTTTGAAGTTGAGACCATACTGGTCTCGAACTTTTTTCAAACAATGCGAATTGGATTTCTAAATATGAAGTATCTAAGCCTGTGTCTAATTTATTTATTTTTAATAAGCTGTACCTCAAGACCACAATTAGAAAATAATCGACAAGCTAAATCCGAAAATAAGCCGAGCACATTAGACCTACAAAAAGCCGATGCCATCGCTCGCGAATCAGCAGGGTGGTTTCAATACACAACAGGCTCAATGAAAACTGAGCATTCAGGGCAGTGTGGTGACTATGCCGTTAGATTTGTCCTCAAATATAATGAATACGTCGGAAAAAACGTAGCACGAATAGTAGTTGCGAATAATCCCATACCTAGCGGAACATACCGAATCGGTGAGAAAACGGATGTCGCCAAACTTGGTTTTCATGGATTTGATTCAGGAACGAGTGGTTTTTTGAGTTGGAACGGTCAGCTTTATCTTTATCACCCCGTTTTAGGTGCATATCAGATTTTCCTTGAAAGGGAATGGACTCCCAAATCTCATTTCGGTATTAATATGCTTGATAAAAAACAGGTCCACGTCTGGGCCTCAGTCGGCGATGTCAGTGTAGATCCGACTTACTTTGATTCATGGCCTGATCAGTTTCGTTCGCCTTTAGGATCCGACGAGTAATAATACAGTTACATATAATTACGCATCTGCTAGACGTTGCGTAAAAACGTTTTAAACCGGATCGGTTGCCGGTTGTTTGTCGGCCAGATTGTTAAGATCGGTCTGCACCAGAAACCAGACGGCCGGGGCAAAAACCAGCCATAGAATGAAAATCACCCATTTATTGAGTTTTTCACTGCAGACCTTTTCGTACAGTTTTGAATACTGATAATGCGAGTAAATTGCTGCCGGTGGAATAAAAAACAGGGCGGTCCATAATCCCGGAGCGGCTTTCGCATCCTGAGTGACGTGCTTCAGCTCTTTGGCTGTCTGGTAAAACCAGTAAATAGAATAAAGACCGAATGTAAAAATACAGATAAATACCTGGGCGATCATGTTTCTTTTTTTAATCATGTTTTAATATTCAATATTTTGGTGCTGAACACAAGAAAAAAGGGGCCGTTTGAACAACACAAATAGGGCCCTTGCTTCGCTTTCAGATCGCGAAATGCTGTCCGGCATCCACTTTAAAGCGAGATGAAGTCCAATCATGATTTTCATCACAGATTCCCACAGTTTCTAGCAGAGGACGGTGGCTTCGCCGGCCCGTAACCCACGGAGTCGACTAAAAATCGGTGAGAATTGATGCCAACATTGACACGCTTAAAAATTGGTCGCAATCAAACTATTCAGATATCCGGATACTGTTTCACTATTTAAAGTTAGGCAACACCGATGTTTTTTATGATCTTGGGTCAGGCTACGGTCGCGTCGTTGTTTATGGTGGAATTCTAAACCCGATGAGTTCGTTTAAAGGTGTTGAACTTGTAGCAGAGAGAGTTGCTCAAGCAAAAACTCTGACTGCTCAGTTAAACTTAAAAAATGTGATGTTTGTTGCGAATGACGTTCTTGAAGAATCTTTGGACGATGGCACGGTTTTTTATATTTACACTGCCTTCCCCTCGATAATGAATCTTGTGATGGCGAAACTAAAGCTTATCGCAAAAAGACATCCGATTAAGATTGTGACAATGGGGGAGTCGACCAGAGATATAAAAAATGCTGATTGGCTTGAACTTGAAAAAAATTTACGTCCTGGCAATATTGGGTTTCCTTTTCAAGTTTACAAATCGAAACTTTAAGTTAATTAATCGGCTCTGGCAATCTGGAGCTGATCGTCAACAAAAGCCAGCGTGTTCCTTAGTCAATTTTCTATCTTGTTAGTTTAAAAATAGTCTTTACAAGTCTATTAAGAAGCCAAACAATATATAAATGCAAAAAGAACACTGGATAATTGTTGGAGTGGTTGGAATCTTGTTATTGGGGGCATACCCTTTCATCGTCATTTTGGTGGGGGCCTTTACGGCGCAAAAAAACGCGGGGTTTGAAGTCAAAGACAATCAAGTCTATTTGGTTCAAGTGGCTGGTGGCGGTCTAGGCAATGAAAAGACTCTCATTGCTGAGCTCGATGCAGCAACTTTTGCAGTTGTCAGTGATGAAGACGGACGCTTCTATAGCAAAGATAAACATAGTGTCTTTTTTTACGACAGAAAAATTACCGGGGCAAAGCCGGAGAGCTTTCGTTTGATTGAGAGTTCACTTTGGGGTACCGACGGAACATCAGTTTTTTTTGCAGATCTTAAAGTAGAAGGGGCTAACCCCTTAACCCTAAAACCCGTGTTTTCAAAAACGAAAACAGTTGTCTTGCCTGAGACTCCATACGCTCAAGACGATAAGTCTGTCTTTTTGAAAACGAAAAAGATACTGCAAGCTGACCCTGATTCTTTTGAATTAATGTATCAAGAAGGACTCAATAGTTCCTACCGGTTTGCAAAAGATAAAAGCGCTATTTTCGATGGATACGATAAAATTGAAAACTCTGATTCTAAAACTTTCAAATTTATAGTTCCGAAAAAAGAGTATGATTTAGTTGAGTATGCTGTCGACAAAAATCAAATTTACTATGTTCCTGATCATACGCGAATTCTTGAAGGAGCAAATCCTGAAGATTGTAAATTTTTACCTTTCAAACAATATTTACAGTCTGGAAAAAATATTTATTTTTGGGGAACCAAAATAAAAAATCTTGATTTGGGCACGTTTACAGTCCTCGACAGTGAGCTTGGCAAGTTTAACGGGTCAAATTTCAATGGCGATTGGTGCAAGGACAAAGATAGGGTTTATTATCGAGGCCTTGAAGTTGTCGGCGCAGAACCCGGTACTTTCTTTGCGGCTAATAACTATTTTGCAGCAGACAGTAAAAGTGTTTTCTTCGGGGGAGTTGTTCAGCCCAATATAGACCGGGCCTCATTTAAGGCAACAGGTCCGCATTGGGAAGTGGAAGACCAAAATGGCCCTATTGATTCAAAGAAAGTTATTGCACCGGGAAGCTAGCATCTTACCTTACAGGCCATTCAGGCCTCAAATTTTTTGGAGTTTTGTATGACTTTGCCAATATTTCTTTATGGAACCGCATGGAAAGAAGAGTCCACACAACAATGTGTTAGCGCAGCCTTGGCGGCAGGTTTTCGAGGAATTGATACGGCCAATCAGCGAAAGCATTATCACGAAGCCGGCGTCGGAGAAGCGATCGTTCTTTCGGGTATTCCTCGGGCTGAACTTTTTTTGCAGACTAAATTTACATTTCAAAGCGGTCAGGATCATCGCTTGCCATATGACCCTGAGGCCTCAATTGCAAATCAGGTCGTGCAGTCTTTTGAAAGTTCTCTGCAGCATTTGCATACAGATTATTTGGATTCTTTGGTGCTCCACGGGCCCTCGGTTTTTAAGGGCAATTCATTGGTCGCGAATGATTGGGAGGCTTGGCAGGCTATGGAACAGCTGCACCAAGAGGGACATGTTCGTGCCCTCGGCATCAGTAACGTGAATTTGCCACAGCTCAAGGAGCTTTATGAACAAGCCCAGGTCAAACCGAGCTTTGCTCAGATTCGCTGTTATGCTCAAAATGGCTGGGATCGCGACTTGAGAAAATACTGCCTTGAGAAGAAAATCACGTATCAAGTATTTTCATTGTTAACTGCAAATGAGAAGTTTTTGAATAGTACGCAAATTAAAAAGATAGCGGAGCAATTCAACGCAACTCCGTCGCAAATTATTTTTGCATTCGCCCGGCAGGTGGGGATGTTGCCATTGACCGGAACAACAGATCCCCATCACATGAAGCAAGACCTTGAGAGCCTTTCGATAACTTTAGAAACTGATGACTTAAAAGCAATAGAGGAAATTGGGCTCAGCCTGTGATCTCGTTTAACATTTAAAACTTAGTCGGCCATTTCCTGATCGCATTTGAAAGAATTATTACGCATATCAAATAGAAAGTTTTTACTAACGCAACCTAACTTTAAATAAGCATTATCATTGATGCTTCCATCAGACCACCTAAAAACGAAAGCTGCTCCTGTAGCTTTGTTTTTACAATCTTCCAGAACAACTGCACCACTTGTGGTAACTCTGTAGACTTGATCTTGCACTTTTTCAATATTCATAGACCCAAGCTCACAACGATACGATTTGCCGTTTAAATCAAAATCAAGCATATAACCGCTGATCTCTGCTTCGCCAGAGACGTGAACATTGGTCGCTTCTTCTACGCCATTAGTTCTTAAAATAGAAGCGGCTACGCTCTGAGGTCCAAAACTGCCGTTCGATGCAAAAACAACATTGCTAACCAATAAAGAAAGTAAAATGAATAATTTCATAAAATTCTCCTATTGATGAATGTTTATTCAAGAGCCGTACCAGAAGCTGAATCGTGATAAACGTCATTCATAATGAGAAATTCCAAATCTGAGACAAGCACTTGTCTTAGGACGGAGCAAATATTCATACTTTTCAGTTTTTGCCCGTTGAATAGCTAACAGGTCAAATGACGGAAATTGGAAGAGAAATCTCAGAAATAGACAGCAATCTATTTTAGTCATAAATTGTTGATAGGGGTAAAAGTGGTGAAGGCGCCATAGGCGCCCTCAAGAGTAACTATTTATTTAGAACCGAAAATCGCGAACGAACTTCAACTCGACGAACAAATTTAATAAGGCCGATCTTTTTGACTTCGTTGTAGCCCAAGATCGACAGATAGTTTCCGTTTTCAAGTGGTAAGGTGACCTTCCCCTCAGAAACCGGAGTCGTACCAACTGTCACCGAGGTCATTTCACTGCCGTCTTCATCCCAGTAGCCAAACGAATCTGTCCAGTTTGAATCGCTATCTAATTTTCCGATACTTAAATAGTTTCCTCTCCATTCGCTTTGGCGGTATTCAGGGGTTTTAAAGCTGTTCCATGAAAAAGACGGGTAGCCGTTCAGCACTTGACCATCGCTTAAATTATTAAAGTACGGATTCGCTGAGGCATTCATTTGTTCGTCTAAGACAAACCAGCCCTCGCCCTTTTCACCGTCTTTGCTCGTCATCGTAACCTGATAATATCCTGATGGAACCGGTAACTGACTTCGCGAAGAGTTTATCGAAAAATTGAAGCCGCCTTCGCTTGGCTCAATTTCAATACTTCCTATTTTTTTGTTTTTGTCTAAAACGACAATATTTGGATACTTTGTCACGACCAAATTATCTAGGGTATCTGGTTTGGCCAATTGCCCTGACATTCCGAGTTTAAAAATGACGCTGCCGTTTTGATGAATACGAGCCACGCGAATACGGATATCAGAAATTCCAGGCGGTAGAACCCAACCGAGGTCGGCCTTTTTGAATCTTCCCAGGTTGAGCAATTTCGAATAAATTGCAATCATTTTCAAATTTTCAGTCTGATTGGCTGAAGCCTGCAGCCCCGCCTTAATGAGATTTAAAGCGACGTCATACTTTTGCTGTAAAACCGCTTCCTGAATGGCATTCACGGGGCTTTGCACCGCGGGGTTGCCGGAAAACTGGGCGTTAGCATTCAGCCCTATGACTAATAACAAACCTGTGATCAATACTTTTTTCATTATTCCTCCTTTATTGGAACTTCTGAAACTGATATTGCAGCTTTTTATCAAAACAGTTGTCATAGGTTTGTAAACTAATTGTAAAATCATTTTACACTTTTACTCGGTAGCCGATGCCGTGAACCGTTTCAATGACCTGCGCGCCCAATTTATTTCTGATCTGAAGAACATGCGTATCAACCGTTCGGGTGGTCGGGTAGTTTTCGAATCCCCAAATACGGTTTAAAAGTTCTTCCCGCGTAAAAACTTGATTTCCGGACTGAGCAAGAAAGACGAACAGATCAAATTCTTTTCGAGTCAATTGTGTTTCCTGCGAGTTTAAAAATACTTTTCGTAGGGCTAGATTGATTCTAATTCCCCCGGCAATTTGAATTTCAGCCGGGGCTTCCTCTTGGCGGAGCTGAACTCTGATTCTTGCTAAAAGTTCACGGATGTCGAAGGGTTTGGTCATGTAGTCATGGGCCCCGAGCTCTAAACCCAAAACCTTATCCGTGATATCGGTTCTTGCCGTTAACATAATGACAGGAATACTACGTCCCTGTGCTCTCCACAATTTCAATAAATCAATGCCCATGCCATCAGGTAAAGCCCAGTCTAAAAGTACAAGATCAAACTGACTTACATTCGTCGATTTTGCTTTTTCGAAATTCGGCGCAACCGTGACGATAAAATTATTTTTACTTAAATGCGGCACGATTGACTCAACAACCATTTTTTCGTCTTCAACCAGAAGTATCTTCATCTCAAACACTCCATATCAATCTGAACGTCGTCTTCTGACTATTTAAGAGAATCAGTTGAGCGCCAGTTAAGGCGGCCGACTTATGAACAATTTCTAAACCTAGACCCAAACCTGTGCTGCCAGTGCCCTTCGTGAAAGGTTTAATTAAAGCACTTAAATCGCCCTGAACTTTGCCTTGATCGGTCACATCAAGAAAAATCTTTTGGCCCACTTGCTTTGCCAAGACTTTAACCGGTGGTTGTCCGTGCTGCAGGGCATTTTGAATTAAATTTTGCAAACAAAGACTAAGCCAGTAGCCGCTTCCGTTGACCACTAAATCTTTCGGAATTTCGACTTCAATGTCGTAATTTTGTGAATCAACCAGTTGCAGAATATGCTGGTTCAAATTTATTTTTTCTTTCGGACTGCCGGCTTTTATAGATCCGGAATCTGCACTCAGATATCTTTCGCTTGCTTGCACAAGGGCCCGCAGCCTTGTTACGCCATTGAATACTCTTAATAAAGTCTTCTGGGCGTCCTCGTCTACCGAATTAAATAGTTTTCGTAATGATTCCACATCTAAACTTAACGATGCAATCGGAGTTCGTAGTTCATGCGCTAATGTGCGCATGACAAAATTTCGATCGTTTGTGACTTCGTTTCGTTTTAACATGGCCCCGACGGCAAAAACGATGAATAAGAGAGTTGAAAGCGCCATGGCCACGAGCATTGCGGTGTTCAGCGCGCGCCTATTTCTTGATTCAAATTGTGAATTGATAGCCCAGCAGCCGCGCTCTAAATTCTCGAGGCAATTTGCATTTTGTCCTTTTTTTGAATTGAGCAAAAAGACATAGGGCCTATCATGTGAAAAGAATTCATCGACATTTTCAATGTCATAAGCTCGGTAAACGATATTAAAATTTCCCATTTCATTCTTAAGCAAAGCATATTTCTCGAGAAAGATAATATCAGTTTGTTGTGATATCGAAGCTAAGCTGGCCCAATCTGACGGACCAAAATATTGATTCAAAGCCGGAGTGCTGCGAATATTTTCGATCCATGATTTCAAGTTTTTGGGTACGCCAAGGCCGGCGTTTTCGCCTAATTGGCTGTAGCTCTGCCCCGACGGATGAATATAGGGCGGCTTCGCAAAGAAATCGGTCGGCAATTTCAAGCGTTTGCACAAAAACATTTGCCAGTCCCATGCTTTTTTTAAATCTAAGCTCTTCTTTAGTTTTTCCGGAAATTCACAATTTTTAGCATACTTGTACAAGCCTTGAATCTCGTCCAGATCATATTTCTCGTAATGAGGTAAAAAATTTTCAGGTTTTGTCAGTTCGTCGTATTTGGGCCAAGAATTCCCAAGTTCTAAAATGGGAGCCTGCGGTTGTTTTTGTTTTAAAACTTTCGTTAAATCGGCCTTGAGCTCGCTTAAAGACGAGTATTCTGTCCCGTTGAGCCGAGGTAAGAAAACAAAGTAGGACGCGCAGGCAAACAACGCAATTAAACCTGTCACCAACAATAAGACCTTGTTCGCATTTCTCATGAATTATTAGTAACCCGTAATTACAGAAAAGTTGTCAAGAAATTGTCATTATTCCTCTAAACCGTTGCTGTTGACAGCTCATAAGGCCGGTAACTCCAGGATTTAGACTAAGAATTGCTGATAAATACTTCAGTAGCGTACGGGGGGGTACAAGACAAGGCGCTTCCAGGGCTATTACTCTTTTTAAGAAATATTCTCCGCTTGTTAAATTTTTTAACATAAAAAATATTAAACAAAACTATTTTTTGGATTTATTTGATTCAAAAAAGCAAATTAAGTTCCAATTTGAAATAAAAATTTGCTAGCACTTCACAAAAAGAAGACAATAGCATTTGAGGGTGATTTATGAATTTAACAGAATGTTTGATGATGGTTGGCGACCAATTTGGCAGCCAGCTTGTTTTGGCTGAAAACGATGCTCAAAGAAAAATATTTTATGCCAACAAAGAGTTTTATACGGCTACAGGTTTTAGCAAAGAGCAAGTGCTGGGGCGAAACTGTAAGTTTCTTCAAGGTGAAAAAACCAACCCCAAGATTGTTGATAAAATGCGTGAAGCCTTTAATCAAAATTTGGCCAGTTGCCAAGACATTATTAACTACAAGGCGAATGGCGAGATGTTTCTTAATCGATTGGTTATGCTTCCCATTCAAGATACAGAAAGAAAAATTATCATTGGTTTTCAAAATGATATAACTCATAATTCTTTGGTCAATCCCGGACAGACATTAACTTCAAGCGCCGAAAATGGAGAGATTCGACATATTTTGAATAACCAACTGGCGACGCTTCTTATGAAAATTTCGATAAACCATTCAAGAGGACTGTCAGTCGATCAAACGACAGAATCTTTGCGTAAAACGTTTAGTTCTATTTCTAATTTTGTGCTTCATTTACAAGATATGAAAAATTTTAAAGATTTCTCATACTTCGCGAGTTAGTTTTTTTAAGCTCAGTAAACCAACTCAAGCCCCGCATAGTAATTGCGGTCTAAGCCCGGCTCGATACCTGTGGCCCGCACCCGCGCAAAATACTTGGCGTCGAATAGATTGTTGATTCCATACGTCAACTTGGTTTCAGCGCCAAAAAGCTTTGTCGTTATCTTATGCTCTCCGGCGATATCCCAAATACTGTACGATGGAATTTTTCTTTCCGTCGTGTTGTTGTCGTCTGAGTAGTGCTCGTTTGCGAAAGTGGCTGATAGGCGGTGCTTCAGGCTGCTTGTTTCGTGCTGTAAGCCAAGTTTGTGTAAATAGTGGGGCGCAAAGGCAGGGGTTTTCGTATCGAGTGGGCCAGAGACAACGCGGGCTTTCAAAAACTGTGAATTAACAAAAGCGTAGACGTTTTCATTGAACTGATTTCGGACTGAAAGGTCAATACCTTCGTATTTTCCTTTTCCGACATTACCTAAAGTCGTGCCGGAGACACCGGTCACAGTCCCGAGCTGATTTTCGTAAGCAGTGCTAAAAACAGAGAGGTCGTAATTTACAGACTTAACTTGTCCTTTAACGCCAATCTCGGCCGATAAAGTTTTAGATGATTTTAAGTCTCCGTTAACGACCGTGTTTGATGACGTCGGTACGGTTTCTCCGTATTGGACGGGGCGGAAGCCTTCGGAAACCGTGCCGTAGACCTGCTGATCGTTATCAGTGGTATAGGTCACTGAGAAACCGCCGAGTAGAACGTGATCCGTTTCAGAAGTTTTTCTTAAATTAGGCGTCGAGTTAAACGATTCATCGATATCCTGTTTGATTGTTTCAGCTCGTACAGATGGCGTTACGGCCCATGAGCCAAAATTAAATTGGTTTTCAGCCGCCAATGAAACCGCGTCTGTTTCGCGCTTCACCTGTCGCGTTTTAGTTGTAATCGCGTCCGCCTCAGCGGTTGATCCGGTTCCGCTTTCAAAAGGCGAGGTCATTTTATAGTAAGTTAAATTGCTTGTAAAAGTGTTATTGTTTTCGCTGATGGCATAGTCTTTAGCTAAACCAACACGAGCGCCAACCGAGTAAAAATCTTGATCTTGTATGGTGTTTGAGTTGTTGGTTGAGACCACGCCAAAGCCTGATCCATTTTGGCGATGAGATTCGCGGCTCATATTATTATGCCATAGAGTTGAAGTTAAATTGAAATTGTCATCGCCCTTATATTCATAAGCTAATCTGGCCTCGAGTCGGTCAACTAAAAGCTCGTCGTAGCGAATTGTGTTGGCTGTGCGGGACTCTTCAATTGAAATACGCCCGGCTGCAGGAGTTAAGGCGAGGCCTCCTGGTTCTTCGAATCGTCCTTTATAATAACTTAACTGGTTTTTAATTTCATGACGTTCATTGATCTTATAACGGAAACGGGCACCGAGGCCGTAAGCATTAAAGACCGAATTATTTTGAAACTGTCCATCACCACTTTTTTGATAAGCTTCAAGTAGGTACGCAAATTTTGCACTGCCGCCTTGTAGTGAATTGTACGTCGTAAATAACTGGTTTGTGCCGACGGTATTAAGAGTCTTTCCAGTGACGTTTGAGTCAAACAGCGGTTGTTTCAATCTGAAATTGATACTGCCGCCGGGTTGCGAGCCGTACAATAATCCTGCAC
>JANPAD010000517.1:0-4688 GCA_031429735.1 Bdellovibrio sp.
TAAAGAATTAGGTGAAATCAATGTGATTGGCTTCACCGCAAAATTTATTTCAGCCTTATCACCCGACAAAAATAATATGGTGGTGATACCTCAATTATGGGGCCGGTACGCTCCACGTGCGGCTGAAATTAAATCACGTAAGGGCTGGACTGATATGGGCATCTGCACGAATATGCCCGAAGGCGAAAAAACTCATCCTGATGAATGCCTTTACATGGCCGGAACAGAAGTCACTGATCTGACCCCGCTACCCGAAGGCATGACAGCCATGACCATTCCGCCCGGCCGGTATGCGGTGTTCACACATAACGGTGCTGTTCACAAAATCGGTTTAACGATGAGTTACATTTACGGGTCATGGTTGCCTAAGTCGGGCGAAAAACTTCGCGAAGCGGCCGATCTTGAAATGTACGACTGCCGCCATGATCCCGATTCGGATGAGTTTACACTTGATGTTTACATTCCGGTTCATTGAACATGGGTGATATGAATTCAAAAGTCGCCGAAATTAAAGCCCGCTTCAAAGCCGTTGAAAAAACTCTGACCAAGAAACCGTGGTTTAAAAAAGATAAGTGGATCGTATCAGTTCATTGCTTTCCGAATGACAAATCACCCGACGCCGTGACGTTTCATGTATTCAAAAAGCACTGGTACAACGAAGACCGCGGCGGCATTCATGTTGAATCTTTCCTGAGTCTTGCCCCGAAAAAGCAAAAGAAGACTTATGTTACTCTTCATTTGCTGCACACACCGAAAATTCCGGGCACAGATATAAAACGAAACCGGTTCTCAGAGCCGTTTGTAGACGAAATTTATAATGATGTGAAAAAGTGGCCTGGGTATACATTTCGCGCTGGACGCTACGGAACGCAGCCTTTTACGAAACTGTTAGACGGAACGTTAGCGGAATTTGATAAAGTGCTCACAACCGAAGTCACACGCATATGCACTCGACTTGGTCCCGTGCTGGATAAGCATCTCAATGAAATTTTAATGAATAAATAGTCGCAAGCCCCAAAAATGCATAAAGCGAAGTGGGTTTCTCCAACTTCGCTTTATGAGCATCTTACCTTCGCACTTTAATCGGAGGTCCGAATGCCGAATACTTACTACACCCATAGAAGGTATCGACGTTTTTTGAAATTAACTAAAGTGGTTTTGGCGCTAATTCTATTAGTGCTTGAAATCATTAAGAAAATTTCAGATCTTTTATTTTAAGCTCCCTTAAACTTGTTGGTCCACCAACGTGTACAAAGTCTTAAGGAAAGGACTTAAAATCCTGAGGGTTGGGTTTTCACGGAAAGGGTTGGAGAGCCCACTCTTTAAAAAACTTTAGGCCCTACTGCTCTTTTCTTATTCAAACGTTATGTTTCTATTTGGAACAAGATATTGATTTTAATTCACTTTTATTCATATATAAATTCAGTTATTGATTCGGACAGCAAGCGCAAGAGGGTTTTATGAAAAAACTGTTTTTAATTATAATACTGGTCGGCTCTAATCTAGCTTACAGCCAAACCGCTCACATCCAAAAAACACCGATTGATGGCAGCATCTACAGCGGACTTCAATGCCGTTTAGACGCCAAACTTTGCCCAGCGGCGGGCCAAAACTATTGTGAATATGTGACTTGTTCGGGCCCGGTTTGGAGCCCTTATTGTCAGATTACCGACGCCTACTGCAGGGCCACTCCTCAGCCATTATAAAGCTTAAGTCCCAAAAATGCATAAAGCGAAGTGGGTTTCTCCAACTTCGCTTTATGAGCATCTCACCTTCGCTTTTTAATCGGAGGTCCGAATGCCGAATACCAACTACAGACATAGTAGGTATCGACGTTTTTTGAAATTGGCTAAAATGATTTTAGGTCTAGTTTTGTTACTGCTTGAAATCATTACGAAAATTTTAGATCTTTTGCTTTAAGCTCCCTTAAACTTGTTGGTCCACCAACGTGTATAAAGTCTAAGGAAAGGACTTAAAATCCTGAGGGTTGGGTTTTCACGGAAAGGGTTGGAGAACCCACTTTCTGCATACTATAAGCGCTCAATAATAATCGCGATGCCTTGTCCGCCGCCGATACAAGCCGATCCTAAAGCGTAGCGACCGTTACGTCGGTGCAATTCATAAACTAGATGATTCATGATACGCGTGCCTGAAGCTCCCAGCGGATGGCCCACAGCAATGGCGCCGCCATTTACATTGGTACGTGCGCGGTCTAATTTTAATTCTTTTTCCACAGCTAAGTACTGCGCCGCGAACGCTTCGTTTACTTCGACTAAATCCATTTGGTCCATTTTTAAACCGGCACGCTCAAGTGCTTTACGTGAAGCCGGCGCCGGGCCAATGCCCATAATTTTCGGATCACAACCCATGTAGGCCCATGAATCATTTCGTGCCATCGGCTTTAAACCCTGAGCTTTTGCAAAACTTTCGCTAGCAATAACTGTCATCGCGGCGCCGTCGACAATGCCCGAGGCCGTGGCCGCAGTGACCAATCCGTCTTTTTTGAAAAGTGATTTCATTGTCGAAATTTTTTCAAGAGTTGCATCCGGTTTAGGATGTTCATCTTTGTTAACAATCACTTCGCCTTTTTTAGTTGTCACTTTTACATCTGAAATTTCAGCCGCGAAATAATTTTTATCTAAAGCCGCTTTATAGCGTTGCTGCGAAAGAATTGAATATTCATCACAGGCCGCACGCGTAATGTCGTACTGTGCACCGAGATTTTCTGCGGTAATCGCCATCGGAATACCCGCATAAGCATCCGTTAAAGCTGATGTCATGGCGTCTTCCATTTCAAAATGACCCATGCGTAAACCGTCAAAACGCATTTTGCGGTTCACGTAAGGAATTTGCGACATCTGTTCAACACCGCCGGCTAATACACAACCGGTTTCTCCAAGACGAATCATCTCGGCACCGTTAATCATTGATTGAAAACCTGAGCCGCACAAACGGTTCACGATATAAGCGCCCACATCAACCGGCACACCGAGGCGTAAACCTAAGTGACGGGCTTGGTAGGCGGCATCGGCGCCCGCCTGCACGACGTTGCCTAAAATAACCTGACCGATATGTTCGGGTTTAACTCCGCCTGCCGCGAATGCGCCTTGCGCCGCTGCGATTGAAAGATCTGTTGCTGAAACATCTTTCAGTGATCCACCGAAAGTGCCGAATGCTGTTCTTTTGCCTGATATAATAACTATATTTTCCATAGCGACTAGGTTAAGAATAAGTCTTCAACAGTGCAAGTCTAGGAGTGTCCATGAACATACTCGTCATCGGTTCTGGCGGACGTGAACACGCAGTGACGCGTGCCTTCTCAAAGTCTCCACTCGTTAAGAAACTTTTTTGTGCACCCGGAAACGCCGGAACGCAACAGATTGCACAAAATATCCAATTGGATTTAAAAAAACACGTCGATGTCCTGAAGTGCTGCATCGAACATCAAATTGATTTCGTGTTTATCGGCCCTGAAGATCCTCTCGTCGATGGATTGAGCAATACATTACGTCAGGCGAACATTGCCGTCTTCGGACCATCAAAAGAAGCGGCCCAGCTTGAGGGCTCGAAAATTTTCGCTAAAGAGTTTATGAACGGCGCACAAGTTCCCACGGCTTTTTCTGTGGCGGTTGGGTCAGTTGAAGCAACGTTAGCTGCGGCCCCGCAGTTTAAGACCCCGTATGTTTTGAAAGCCGATGGCCTAGCGGCGGGTAAAGGTGTTTTTATTTGCGCCGATTTAAATGAACTTAAATTTGCCGCTGAAAGTTTATTTGTTAAAAAGATTTTTGGCCAAGCCGGCTTTACTGCCTTGCTTGAACAAAACCTGCCTGGCTACGAACTTAGTTTTTTGGTTCTGACCAACGGCGACGACTACGAAGCCTTGCCGATCGCGCAAGACCACAAGCGTTTACTTGATGCGAACCTTGGCCCCAACACCGGCGGCATGGGCACTATTGCACCGATGCAAATACCCGACACACTTCGTGCTCAAATTCTTGAACGTGTCGTGGCGCCCAGTATTGCTGAACTTAAAAAGCGTGATTTTATTTTTCGCGGCGTTTTATTTATCGGCTTGATGATCGTCGACAACGAACCTTACGTGCTTGAGTACAACGTGCGCTTCGGCGACCCTGAAACCCAAGTCATTTTACCGCTTCTTAAAAACGATATCGCCTCTTTGTTCTATGAATTAGCCGAAGGCCGACTGCAACCGCTGCAAATGAACGGGCTATCTGCCTGTTGTGTGGTGAATGCAGCCGCAGGATATCCTGACATTCCGGTGAAAGAAACCCCTATGACCCTGCCGCCTGATACAACCAGCCAGTACGTGCTTCATGCCGGAACAAAAAAGACAGCCGATGGTATTTTACGCTCAAATGGTGGGCGCGTTTTAAATGTGATGGGTTTGGCCGAAAGTCTTTCTGAGGCCATTCAAAAGGCTTACGCGCAAAATTCAGAAATTAAATTTGATGGGCGACAGTTTAGAAATGATATTGGGTCGAATAACCCTTTAAAATAGCGACTTTAAAAGAAAGTTACCACTGCCAGCGGAATGAAACCTGCGAACGGCTTTCAGACTTTGTATTCACATGTGAAACAATCAGGTCTTTATTATTAGAAAGATTTTCTGTGACTTCAGCAATTGAGGCCGCATTGCGTGCATCGTACTGTAAATTGCACTTAAACCA
>JANPAD010000518.1:0-2088 GCA_031429735.1 Bdellovibrio sp.
TTTTAAAGATTTTAAAATCATCTCTAATGAAAACTCGATAAAATCAGTAGACTCACCTTTTACATCGCTTTTTTCAAGGGCCAGATAATATTTTTTTTGATTTTGATGGATAAGGGATTCAATAGGCAAATACTCAAAAACCGGCGAAGCCTTCATTAAAAGGAGTTGCTGCCACAGACGGCCCATACGGCCATTGCCGTCTTCGAAGGGGTGTATAAATTCGAGCTCATAATGGAATATACACGCCATCACCAAAGGAAGTGTCTCTTTGTCTTTATTTACAAATGAAAATAAATTCAGCATGAGCCCCTGAACTTTCTTAGCCGGCGGAGCCATCCTAGAAACTTTGCCATCCTTAAAAATACCAACAGCTTGACTACGATAGAATCCGGGCCTATCCAGCAATCCAGTCATTAAAATTTTGTGCGCCTTTAAAAAATCACTTTCTCGTAAAGGGTTTAGCTCTCTAATAAGCTCATAAAGCCGAATGGCATTTTTAACTTCTATAATCTGCCTTTTCGGACCTATGACTTTTTTGCCTTCTATAAGCGAACTAACTTGCGCCTCGGTTAATGAGTTTCCCTCTATCGCCAAACTGTGATGTATCGTTTTAATTTTATTTTCTTTACGCAATTTAACTGATGGTTTTTTAACCGTTAGGTGCTTAGACTCCCCTAATAAAGATTGGATCTCAGCCACTAGAATTAAAATTTTTGAAGTTATCTTATAAGGTGGCGTGTCCATAGTTACATTATGGCCTATTTATTTAATAGTATCAAATGATAGTATCATCATTTTCAATTAAAGAACGCCAATCACTTCGCGTACTTAGCTAGCGCCCCGAAAATTTCAGATCAGACTTAAAATTAAAGACTCTGTTACGTCATTTTAAAAATCTGATCTAAAAGCACAAACGAACCAACACACAAAACGAAAAATCCAAACCCACGTTTAAGTAACTTCTCATTCACTCTCGAAGAATAAAATTGACCAATAGAAATTCCGACAATTCCTATTGCAGCAATTTTAATAAGTACGGGCCAATCTAAAGATAAATTTCCGATACCAATCGTAAAACCGAAAATAGAGTTTGCGGCAATAATTGCAAGCGAGGTTCCAACGGCTCGATTCATCGGTAACTTCAACAGCAGAACAAGGGCCGGAATAATTAAGAACCCACCGCCGGCTCCTACAAAACCGGTTGTGACACCGATTAAAAATCCCTGCCAGATAATGACAAACAAGTTATCCTTCGCAGTGCTTGAGTTTACAATGGGTGCAGTTGTTCCACGACCCGAGCGAATCATGGCTCTGGAAGCGAGCACCATAATAATTCCGAAGATTCCCATCACTAAAAGAGACTTCGTGAAAGTAAACCCTGCAAACGAAAAAATAAGATCGGGAATACTTGGTAGGATAAAATGTCTTGCTGCAAAAACTCCGAAGAAGCTTGGAATTGCAAAAATAAATCCGGTTTTATAATCGATTAATGATTTTCTAGCATTTAACGTTGCGCCGACTAAGGCGGTTGTCCCAACGACAAAAAGTGATCCAGTCGTCGCAATAAGCGGATCCTGCTTAAACAAGTAGACAAGAATTGGAACCGTAAGAATAGAGCCACCACCGCCGATAAGGCCAAGTGAAAGTCCCATTAAAATAGCGGCCAGATATCCTAGAAATTCCAAATTTTACCTCTTAATATTGAAACTACGATCAACGATCCGAAACAAGAACATTCCAAAAATCATACTCACGAAAAAAATAATCGGACGACTCTGAAAGCTCGCAAGTGAAGTCAGCGCCGGCCCAGGGCAGTAGCCTGCCAAGGCCCAACCCACACCAAAAAGAAAAGAGCCCGCAACAAGAGGCCCTGTAATTTCTTTTTTGGTGGGAAGATGCCATTGCGGAGAAAAGAGAGGTGATTTTCGTCGAGCAATAAATCGAAATGCAATGAAGTGAACTATTATAGCTCCGATCATGACGAAAATGAGCGAGGCATCCCAGCTTCCAAAAACATCTAAAAAACCAAAAACCTTTTCAGGTCTCGTCATACCGGAGATTCCGAGGCCAATGGCAAAAAGAACTCCA
>JANPAD010000519.1:0-3564 GCA_031429735.1 Bdellovibrio sp.
TGATAAAAATAAAGATGCTAAAGTGCAAGGTCCGACAAATGTGCCGACCGCGCAATCGAGCGAAGCGGCCAATTCGGGTAAAGCGGCTGCAATCAAACCTAAAGATTCTCAGTTGAAAGCTAAAATGTTCACGTCGACGAAGCAAGGCGGCGCAATTAAAACCGGCGCCAATCCAGCGGCCAATGCAAAAAGCAAAGAGCCGGACTTAAAAAATACCGGCTTGCTGGCCGCTTTCGGAAGCGGTGGCGCTCGAACCAAACTTGATAAAGCCTATAACGGATCCGGAGAACTGATCGGGGCCGGTGAAAAAGCGACCGGTTCATCGGGTTTCAATTCAGACCGCAGCGGAAATGACCTCGGTTCACGCGCAAAAGACACGGGCGCGGGCGGCATGGGAACGGCAACTCAAGGTATTACCGGCGTGGGTACGCAGGGTCGCGGCACAGGAATGGCGGGCTTAGGGGCCGGCACGGGTTTCGGCGATAAGGGTAAAGTTCAAATCGTGGGAGGCGGCAGTGAAGAAGCTTTCGTCGGCTCAATTGATAAAGAAGCGGTCCGCCGCGTGGTTAAATCGGCATTGGCGCAATTCAAAGCCTGTTATGAGCGTGAATACCACATGAATTCTAAACTCGAAGGTAAAGTCGTGATCCAGTGGGAAATCCACGCTCAAGGAGTCGCGAAAAATGCACAAGTTATTCATAATAGATCAACCCTCAACAATTCAGCCGTTGAGGAATGTGTAAAAAACAGAATGATGGCTCTTAAATTTCCGGAGCCACCACCTGGAACTTCGGCTGAAGTAACGTATCCATTTATTTTCCAAGGTCAAAAACTTTAGAGGAGGCCCCCCGTGAACCCAGTAGTTAATAGTGCAGATAGCATGAACCCAATCTTCAGAGCATTTATTGAAGGTGGATTTGTCATGTACGTGATTCTTGTTATCGGAGCACTATCTGTCATTCTCATCATTGACCGATTGGTTGTTTTAAGATCACTGCGTTTAGATAAAAAAGATTTCACAGATCATGTTTTTAAAATGATTTTGGGCGGCGACATGCGCCAAGCCATTTCATATTGTGACACGAAATCGACACCCCTTTCAAATACAGTGAAAGCCGGTCTTGTTCAAGTGATGAACAAACGTCCGGATGAAGAAGTGCAAGTCGCCATGGACGCTTCGGTTCTTCGCGAAATGCCTCGTCTTGAAGGTTTTTCTTCATTCTTAGCGGTTCTCGGAAATATTGCGGTGCTTGCGGGCTTGCTAGGTACGATCATCGGTATGATCGGTTCATTCCGCGCCGTTTCTTCGGCGGACCCTGCCACAAAAGCGCAACTTCTTTCTGAAGGTATTTCTCACGCCCTGAACTGTACCGGTTTCGGCTTGATCGTGGCCATTACGGCCATTTTATTCTACGGTCTGTTTCAGCATATGATTCAGAAATCTGAAAATGAAATGCTTGAAACAAGTATGTCATTATTGAATTTAGTGTCTTCGAACCGCGACAAATTGAGAGATTAATTTTTTAACTGAAAGTGGTTTAAACCAATGGCACAAATTGATTCGTCAGGCCGCGGTCGAAATACAAATGTAGAATTGAATCTGGTTCCGTTCATCGATTTGATGTCGGTGCTGATTACATTTCTTTTGATTTCAGCTGTTTGGACCCAGGTTTCGATGATTCAGTTGGGGGCTTCTTTTGCGTCACCGCAATCAGACTCAGCCAAGCCTTTCACCGTTCCGCCAAACGAAGATATTGTTTTAAGACTCGATGTCGTTGAGTCAGGTTTTGTTCTTAAGTTCGGTAATCAGACCAAATCGATTCCGAAATTAACTCCCGAAGCTTACGACACGGATACATTGATACTCGAACTTAAAAAAATTAAACAAGCTTATCCGGACAAACCGGGTGTTAAAATTTCGATCGCCGATGAAATTCAGTATGAATTTGTCGTAAAAGCCATGGATTCGGGCCTCAAGGCCGGATTTGCCCCTGAGCTTTTAACAGGGGGGCCTTACTAATGGCTATTTTCAGGCCCGGTCAACGTTTTCGCTATCATAATATTTTAAGTCGTCGTCGTAACAAAAGATCTGTGACCGCTATTCTTTCTTTAACGGCAATGGTCGATATGTTTACAGTTTTGGCCATTTTTCTTTTGCAGAATTACAGTTCAACGGGCGAAATTCTCTATATCCCGAAAGAAGTCAGTCTTCCGAAAGCCGCCCGCGTTGTTGAATTACAACCTTCCGTGGTTGTCACAGTTTCTGCTAACAGTATCATTCTTGACCGTGATGTTGTTGCAACTTTTGATGAAGTTAAGAATTCAGCGGATTGGGTTATTCCGAACCTGCGTGATAAAACTCGTCAAATGCTGATCAAAGTAAAAGCCGAACAAGACGCCAAACTTCAAAATAAATTAAGCAAAGTTGTTAGCAAAACAATCGGCACTGAAGAAGCAGATCCCGAATCCTGGAAAAAGGTCACTATTCAGGCCGATAAAAAAATCGACTATCTGACGATCAAGAAAATTATGTACTCAATCTATGAAGCAGGTGGCGGGCCAATCAATTTTGCAGTCGCTAAAGAAGCAGAAAATGATCCAGCGGCTCAAAAAGATCAAAATCAATAAATCGGGGTTCTTTATATCACTCGTCGGAGTGATTATTTTCATCGAAATTCTGATCGCCTCACCGCAAGTTCTTGAAAAAGAAGATATAGATTCTGCTGAACCCTCAAGCGCACTCAAAGAAGCCAGCGACACCGGCACGGCCAAGGGCATCGAACAAAAGATGCAAGGTGTGCATTTCGTTGAAAACGGAAAAAATGACGGAAAAAGTGAAAAAGGTTGGGAGCTCTTCGCACGTGAAGCAAACGGTTCAACCGAAGGACAGTGGGTTCTCAAAACCGTTAAAGTGCAATTTTATAACAATAATCTTTCAAATTACACAGTGACCGGCGATCACGGCGAAGTCGACAGTATTACAAAAGATATTCTAATCACCGGACACGTGGTCACGACAAGTTCGAACGGCTATTCTTTCAAAACAAATACCATTCGCTATATGGCGAAGCAGAAACTCATGACAAGTGTCGATCAAGTTTTAATGCTGGGGCCCGCGGACAGCAGCGGACCCGGATTTGATCTGACCGGTGAAAAACTCTTAGTCGATATGGCCAAGGGTAAAATGTCTATTTTGGATCAGGTTGTGGCGCACAAAGTAATCAACGCGAAACCTTTTAAGCTGACCTCAGTCCGTGCTGATTTTTCAAATAAAAACCAAGAGGCTACTTTCAGTGGTCATGTGCAAATGCGATTGGGCACAATGCAGGCGCTTGCCCCGTTTGCCCTGTTTCAATATTCGAATCAACGCAAGACACTTGAGAAAATTATCATGAATGACGATGTTGAATTTACCGACATCGATAAAAAAGGGTACTGCAAAGAGATCGAATTCGACCTGATCAATAACCAAATGACTATGCGCGGTCAGCCCAAAGTCTTGCAGGGTGAAGATGAGATCAGGGGCCACGAAATAGTCTTTATTGATGGCGGAAAAAAAGTTAA
>JANPAD010000520.1:0-3541 GCA_031429735.1 Bdellovibrio sp.
TTCGAATAATGTTTTTTCATTTGCCGAGGCGATATCCCGCTGAACCGGCCCTCCACGAAGTTTTGCATCCGGTTTAAATTTTGACACGTCGGTTGCTTTTGCAGCCGCCGTGGGCGTTTTTTTAATCGACGGGCCACCGCCAAAAAGCGCTCGAGAAACGGTATTTTTCAAATCGTTAAAAAGTCCCTTAATACCGCCTTTATCTGCCTGAGGCCCAGCCGCGGGCTCTGCTGCAGTACCGGTCCCACCGCCTCCGCCGCCACCGGAAACAGATGCACCACTTGCGCCGCCGCCGGTCGCAATCGGCGCGCTACTCGATTTTAAATTGCTCGCTAGAATACCAGATGCAGCAGCGTCCCCACCTGCGCCACTTAAATCGCCGAAGCTGCCACCGCCACTTGATCCGCCACCTGATCCGCCTGCGAAACCTGAAACAGTTCCTCCGGTTGATGCGGTCGGAACTGCCGCTCCCCCAAAGTTACTGACGGCGACATTTGCCGCTACGCTAGGCCGACAGCCCGGAGTACCCGGGTTTTGCGCGCAGGCACAAGCTTTGGCATCATAGTTAGCTGACCCTACGGCACAATTGCTTACTGAATTGTAGGCGGCACACGCGGCGCTGCCGGTTTGCTCGCAAACGTCTATCGTTGGGATCTCAGTACAATTTTGTCCGGTTGTACTTGAAGTTTGGCACGCACAAACGGTCGAAGCCTGAACTACCTGTCCCACCTCGCCCACGATTCGGTCTAAACCCGAACGACTCTTTTGAACGTCAGTTTGACAAACGCGCGTGCCGGTTTCGAAATTAGTTCTAATCTCAGATGAATTTGTATTAAAAGCTTCAGCCAGCGGACCTGTTTCGCTTTCAAGCTGATCAGCTGTTTTACCGATTTTTGCCGGGCAGTCTGCTAAAAATCTTTCAACGCTGTCCGGAGCGCAATCGCGACTACAAACTTCAAAATCGGTGTTACACGATTCGCGTCTTGAGTTCAGCGCTTCTCGGGCACCTAAGGCCGCCACACCAGTGTTAAAACAAGTGCCTTGTGTGCCTTGGCCTGCACGGGAGTTGGTGACTCCCCGACCTAAAGCGCCGATCGCGTTTGATGCTCCATCCACGGTGCCGTTGCGCTCTTGCTTACGCTGGCAATTGGCGCTGGCATCTTCCGCATTTTGTTTACAAGTGCGGGACAAAGTCGCCCAACTCTGAAGGCAACTTCTAAATTGTGCTTCGGCCGGCGGACTGACCGTCGCTACGCTTGCCGTCGAACGCTCCGCCTGATCTCCGGCGGCTAGTTGATTACATTGTGATTCAGCTTCTCCGATTTTAAAATAGCGTTCTGAATGGGGCGCAGTGCAAGAACAGTAAACATCATCTTCCAGTTCGGGTGGATAAGGAGTCGGATTATAACTGGTCAATCCGTAGGAACGACAGCCGCGCGCAGTAACAACGATCTCCGGCTCTGGTGCCTCCCAACTAAAAGTGAAAGACTGCGAACCCAAAGGGGCATACCCGCAAGACCCATCTCCACCGCGGCTCGGATCCCATCTGAACGTATACTGTCCGGCGTAATGCGCCGGTGCTGATATGCGACAAACGTGTTCTTTCCAACCACGGCCAATGCCTGTCACGCAATAAAAATAGTGATCCGGATTGGTGTACTCCGTGCCGTTACCCTTTGAGGAGTAAATCGGATTACCCGGATTAACAACATATAAGCCGTTACACATGTTGCGTGCCCGCGCTGTAATGTTGCCGCTTGGCACACGAATACATTTCGTCGGACGACCCGGAATAGGAAGTCCTACTAATCTCAGTTCGCTAAACTTGATTCGGACATTTCCGCAGACATCAGGACCACTTCTGTCTGTGGTCTCAACTCCGTCTTCTGCCTCAGCAACCGTTTGCAAACCAGCAGCTGCCCCGGGAGCCCCTGCGGTTGCACCAGCTTGAGCACTACTGTCAGTTACTGTTGCCGGCTCCGATGATGGATCTCTGACTGAAGCTTGGTTTTGAACGGTGCTTGCAGTAGCTCCTCTTGCGGAAGGACCCGGTACAAGTTGAGCGCTCGCTAAAAATGAAATTGAATTTACAAATATAAATAGAAAAGCGTAGGTGTTGGTCTTCATAATACCTCATTGCATCTATCGGCTTAACCGAAGCCGTGCTTAAGGCTCTTGTTTCGAAATGAAACACTTTTTTTCAGGCTTGCATGAGTTAAAAACCATTTGCATTTACCGTCGTCTATCAACGATGATCTAAGACACGCAACAGAGCTTTTCCCCTCTGTTATAGGTAACAAATGAAAGAAAATTTTTTCGATTACACTGTCAAAGACCCGAATAGGGCCGACTACGATCTCAGCCAGCATAAAGGGAAAGTTGTTCTTGTCGTGAATGTGGCTAGCCGTTGCGGTTTCACTCCGCATTACGCCGGGCTTGAGGCGCTTTATGAGTCATTTCCTCATGATAAATTCGTGGTTCTAGGTTTTCCATGTAATCAATTCGGCGCGCAAGAACCCGGCAGTAATCAGGAAATCGTCGATTTTTGTCATATCACCTATAATATTAAATTTCCGATTCTTTCAAAGGTAAACGTCAACGGCTCCGACACCGAGCCGGTCTATGAGTATTTGAAAAAAAGCGCACCGGGCATCTTAGGAACCGAAGCCATTAAATGGAATTTCACTAAATTTTTAATTGGAAAAGACGGCAAAGTTATCGAGCGCTATGCACCGAACGTAGAGCCTATGCAAATTAAAGGCGACGTAGAAAAAGCTCTGAACGCCTAGTAGTTTTTTAAAATGGCTTACTGTTCTGAAGTTTGACAGCAACTTACAATTCTAAGGCTTTTTGTTAAAATGAGTTCTCAAAGAAGGGTTTAAATCAAAAATTTAAACCCTTCTTTTTTTCAAGTCTCACCTAATGCTTCTACACTAACATTCTCATATCGAGACATGGCGTAATTTTTGAAACCACTTTCTATAACGACTGAACGCAAGGTGGTTTTATGAGACTGATTAATTTATTTCTAACTTCATTTTTAGTAGTCTTTTTTTTCGTCTCGTTGTTCACCGTTCAATCGCATGCTCAGCTTTTCGGTGGCCCTCCCGGGTTTCACACAGATCCGGATCACATACCTAAAAACCCTTATATTCGTGAATACATTCGCGTTTCTGAGTGTAACATCGTAACCCCGCAAAAAACCTACAAACTGAGTGAAGCGGCTGCAAGCTATCAACAAGTTTACGAAATTATGAATCTGACACCATCGGGGCGCAAAATTTTAGGGGAATTTTCTAAGTTGGCGGCTCAGCACAAGCATGAATACATCGAACTCAATCAGTACTCACGTCAATCTCAAAGTATAGCCCTGCAAATCGGCGCCATGTATGCGTTTAATGACCAAGGCCGTTTTCTCTTTTTCGATCCGAAAGAAAGCCTCGGCTTGTTACCAATTATGTTCGCGCACGAGCTGACACACGCGACTGATCCTCAAGTGCCAATCGCCTACTTTAAAGAAAAAGTAGCCCGCCAAAATCTA
>JANPAD010000521.1:0-2284 GCA_031429735.1 Bdellovibrio sp.
CGAGATTGTTAATTTGTGTATCTGACGGCGGTGGTAATCTCTGAGCCCCTTTGACCAAAACGGTGTTGGTTTTAAGGTAATTGAGCTCATTTCGCATGAGTTCAACAAAATCACTTTCCACCGCAGCATATTTTTGCAAAGCATTTTCGAGTTGTTGCGCCAAAGGTGCATTTGAGCGTTTTAAAGTCAGTTGCGGATTTTGAAATGCTTCAGCTAAATCCAGCAAAGTTACAGTTTTGCTGCCGTTTGGCTGCATGCAGACAATTCCACCGCCGCCATTGCCACTGTCATTTCCAACGCCGGCAAAAGCCGGTAAAGACACTAAGCACGCGGCTAATAATAGTTGAGAAAAATTAAATGCTTTCATTTGGGCTCCCTATTTTTGTTAGCGGAAATAGTTGTACCGCTAACTTGTAAATTTCTTTTCCTTTTTTCATTTCAGCTTGAGTCATAAATCGATTTCGAAAATCACGAATCATCATTTTTAATTCCTGAAGATCTTCAGTATTTAAAGTCATCGTACAAGAACTTAAATCCCGCAGGTCGACGCTGATTTCATCTATTGAGTTCAGCGCCATTTCTAAATCTTGTTTGCGGGCTCTTTGCAACGCTTTCGAAGGTGCATCTTCAGTTGTTTGCAGGCCTTGGTGAGTCAGAACGATCGACTCACCTTGTGTGCTGATCAATCCGGCCACAAGTAAGTTTTCAACGCAGATTTTTGCACGTAAGTCTGAAATACCAAGTCGCTCTGCGATCCACTTTGAATGCGGCTTGAAGTCCACAGTCTCTACAAGACTTAAGATAGCGTAGTGTTCCCATTCCGCAATAATCCTAAAGTGAGTTTCTGAATCTAATTGGTATCGATTAACAACGGCAGAAGGTTGCTTTGTTACTTCTGAGTCCGACCGATTGCTTTTAATAAACAGATCTTTTTCTTCAGGCGACAAATTCAATTTATCAGCTACTTTCGCCACTTTGCTTTTTGCAAGTCGGCGCGCTCCTTTAAGTACACCAGACAACGATGGAGCTTCGACCTCCAAAAAGTTCGCATAGGCACGAAGTGAGTAATCAGGTCTTCGTGCCGTTCGCGCTTCGAACTCATCGCGAAGCTTTTTAAGGTAGTAAGGTTGGTTGAGCTGTTGATCCATGGACTGAAAGATAAACGAAATCTTGAGCTGTTTCCATTCATTCTTGCAACAAGTGTTGCAAAACATTTGCGACAGATAGAGTTTTCAGAACTGACTAGAAGTTCGACAGTGGAAATTGCGATGCCGTTCTGAAGATAAGGTTTTGATGTGTTTTCAGTTATAATAGAGCAGGGATCGTTTGATTTATGTGACGTCGTTTTGTGAGAAAATTGAGTTCAGCAAGTTAAAGCAATTTTCAATTTGCACCGATAGTGAGTTATCTAATAGAGGGGTTTTTGCTTATGAGAAGTATCGTTTTTAGTATAGCTCTACTTTTGACAAACTTTCTCTATGCGCAGTCAATTCTGGATGAAAACAACTCGGCGGCAATTACACAGACACAGCAGATTTTAATAAATGCCACTCAACGTGAAGCAGCCCTCGATACTGAAAAGGCACGCACAGTCGATCAAAACGTCACGATTACGTCGATGGGCAATCAAAACTTGAAGAACGATATTTACGGTGTTTCGTCGGAGCTTATGCCCTGGTTAAGTGACATTGGTAAAGGAGACGCGGGCAGTATGCAGAAATTGTTGCAAGAGGCCCAGTCAAACCCGCAGGCGATTGAAAATTTCTACAATCGAATGCCGGCAGCCCAGAAAGAAAAAGTTAAAGCCATTTCTAAGCAGATTGAAACTCTTCGCAGCGGCGCTGCGAACATTCCAATCAGTCCTTAGTCGAAATAGCGATTCGTTAAAATCTTAGTTAATCGCGCGAACAAATTCAGGAATTACGAAAGTCGCAGTTGCCGTCTCTGTTTCGTTTGATAATTGCGAAAGACCAGTTGCTTTATAAGTCGCTTTACCCGGGTTTTGATAAACCATTTCACATAAAGAGTAAGTGAAGTCTTCGATCACAACTTGTTCGTAAACAGTTGTTATTACGTCAGCCGGTGTTTGAGCGTAATACTTAATCGAGCAACCCAGCTCTTCAATTTTAACGATTTCTAATGTCGTTTCAACAGATGGAGGCATAGCTTGAGTACAGAACATACCTTGTGGGCATGGAGGCATTTGCGGTTGGATGCTCAGCGTGACTTGTTTTGTATTGAATGTGATGCCGGCGCCGTTCTTCAGGCTGATTAAAGGGTTCAC
>JANPAD010000522.1:0-7958 GCA_031429735.1 Bdellovibrio sp.
AATTCATTAGCAAATGCAATGTTCGTGAAACCGAATTTAGGTAAACGACGAGAAAGCGGAGTTTGTCCACCTTCAAAACCACGGCGCACGGTTCCGCCCGTACGAGCTAACTGACCTTTGTGACCTTTAGTCGACGTTCCACCCATGCCGGAACCGATACCGCGACCGATACGTTTTCCGTAGTGTGTAGATCCTTTTTTAGGTGCTAATTTAGATAATAAACTCATACGTAACTCCAATTACTTCTTAGCTTTATTTTTTAACGACGATTTCAACCAAGTGTTGAACTTTGTACAACTGTCCGCGATTCGCAGGAGTATCGGTTTTAGTTACAACTGAATTAACTTTTCTCAAACCCAAGGCTTCAATTGTTCTTCTTTGAGTTGGAGAGCATCCGATAGTTGATCTCTTTAATTTGATGTCAAAAGTCTTAGCCATTGATTGCCCCAATTTTTTTCAACTGTGCTAAACCGTCTAAAGTCGCGCGAACAGCGTTGTGAGGGTTACGAGTACCGACACATTTAGTTAAAATATCTTTCACACCCACTGATTCAAGAACGGCGCGAACAGCACCACCGGCAATTACGCCAGTACCAGCAGAGGCAGGTTTCATGATCACTTTAGCAGCGCCGAATTTACCAACGACTTCGTGTGGAATTGTTCCATCTTTTAAATTTACATCGCGGCAAGACTTTTTAGCCGAGCGAGTTGCTTTGCCGATAGCTTCCGGAACTTCACCGGCTTTACCGCTACCGAAACCAACTTGACCTAATTTGTCGCCGACAACAACAAGTGCTGCGAAAGAAAAACGGCGACCACCCTTAACAACTTTTGTTACGCGGTTGATAGCAACTACTTTTTCTTCCATATCATTAACGTTCATTTTTTCCATTGAATCTCCGATTAATTAAAAGTTAAGGCCGGCTTCGCGTGCGCCGTCAGCTAAAGATTGAACACGTCCGTGATAGATAAACCCGTTACGGTCAAAAACAACAGCTTTAATTCCTTTTTTCAAAGAAGCTTCTGCGACTGCTTTACCAACTGATTTAGCCAACTCTTTACCTGTTGCTTTAGATTCCAAAGTCAAAGAAGAAACAGTCAGCAACGTCTGTGCTGAATCATCATTGATCAATTGTGCGTAAATATGTTTTGAACTGCGGAAAACGCAAAGACGAGGTCTTTCAGAAGTACCTTTTACGGTTTTTCTGATGCGGATTTTCTTTTTCAGTCTGTTGGCTGTTTTTGCAGACGTGTGTTTTGCTACTCTTAACTTCATAAATTCCTCTACTTCTTATTTACCTGCAGATTTACCGGCTTTACGACGGATATGCTCACCAACATAACGAACGCCCTTACCGAGGTAAGGCTCTGGTGGTCTGAAGCTTCTAATTTTAGCTGCAACTTGACCAACAAGAGCTTTGTCAGCGCCTGTTACGGTTACTGTTGTTTGTTTATCAACTTTGATTTCAATTCCTTCCGGAATATCGAACAAAATTGGATGTGAAAAACCCAAAGAAAGTTCTAGTTTTTTACCGTTAACGTTACCGCGGTAACCGACTCCGTGCATTTCTAAAGCTTTCGTGAAACCAGTTGTTAAACCGCTCACGGCATTTTGGATCAGAACTTTGTATAAACCATGTAAAGATTTAGATTCTTTTGAATCATCTACGCGAGTCAAAACGACTTTTTTGCCGTCAACCGTAGCTTTAACACGAGAATCCAAGTCATATTTTAAAGAAGCTTTAGCACCTTTAATTGTAACAAGCTGACCTGCTACATTGACTTGTACTTTATCATCGAAATTAACTGGGTATTTACCTATACGTGACATTTCAACCTACCAAACCAAGCAAAGAAGTTCGCCGCCTAAGTTTTGCTTCTGCGCTTCTTTCCCTGTCATAAGACCTTTACTTGTGCTCACGATCGCGTGACCTGTACCAGAACGAACGACTGGAATTTGGTCAGCAGGAACGTAAACTCTTCTTCCTGGAGTACTTACTTTTTGTAAGTTAATGAAACCCGGCTCGCCGGCTTCATCGTATTTTAAATAAATACGCATAATACCTTGTTTGCTGTCGCGAGCAATTTTGTAGCTGCGCGCAAAGCCTTCGCCCACTAAAAGTTTCGCTACATTTTCGCGAAATTTAGATGCCGGCATATCAACTTTTTCAAGTCGAGCTGAAGATGCATTTCTTACGATTGTTAACATTTGTGAAATTGAATCCATAGTTACTCCTACCAGCTAGCTTTCGTTACGCCAGGCAATTTTCCATCAAGAGCCAATTGTCTGAAAGCAATTCTCGAAAGACCGAATTTGCGATAGTTACCACGAGGACGTCCTGTTAACTGGCAACGAGTCGTTACGCGGTTAGGTGACGTATTACGTGGAAGCGCTTGCAATTTCTTGCGAGCCGCATCGCGATCTTCATCTGACAAAGAAAGGTTCACAGCTTTTTCGCGCAATTCGGTTCTGTATTTGTAATACTTCGTCGATTGAGCTTTTTTACTATTATTTTTTTCGATACTTGCTTTTCTAGCCATTTTTTATCCTATTACTTTCTGAAAGGCATGCCCAAAGCTTCTAATAAAGCTCGGCCTTCGTTGTCGTTACCAGCGGTCGTGCAAATTGTAATGTTCATACCGCGAACTTTTTCGACCTTATCGTAGTTGATTTCCGGAAACACGATTTGCTCTTTCAAGCCCATGTTGTAGTTCCCACGTCCATCAAAACCTTTTGAAGGCAAACCACGAAAGTCACGTACGCGAGGCAAAGCTAACGTATTAAGACGATCCAGGAAGGACCACATTTTTTCGCGACGTAAAGTTACACGCACACCGATTGGAATGCCTTCACGCAATTTGAAATTCGAAATTGCCTTTTTTGCTTTAGTCACAACTGCTTTTTGACCGGCTATTGAAGAAATCTCTTCAACGATACCGTTTACGATTTTAGGATTTTGTACGGCTTCAGAAGTACAAACGCTGATAACAATTTTCTCTAAACGAGGAACTTGCATCGCACTTTTATAACCCATCTGTTTTGATAAAGCGGGTACGACTTCTTTAGTGTAGGTTTCTTTTAAACGACTCATCATCAACCCCTATATAACTTCCGGAGCAAGAGAAACAATCTTAACAAATTGTTTAGCTCTCAACTCACGTGCAACAGGGCCGAAAATACGAGTTCCAACCGGCTCTTTTGCAGCATTAATTAAAACAGCAGAGTTATCGTCGAAACGGATATAACTGCCGTCTGGACGTCTCAATTTATGTTTAGTTCTAACAACAACGGCTTTAGCCACGTCGCCTTTTTTTACTTTAGCATTTGGCATAGCGTCTTTGATCGACACAACGATGATATCACCGATGTGAGCAAAGCGTCTTTTAGAACCGCCAAGTACTTTAACGCACATAACTTCTTTAGCTCCAGAGTTATCTGCTACATTTAGTCTCGTTTGCATTTGTATCATATATGCACCCTACTGTTTCTTAGTCGTAACTACGTTAGCCAAAGACCAACGTTTAGTTTTACTTAAAGGACGAGTTTCAAAAATCACAACCATGTCTCCGACTTTAGCAACTTGCTTTTCGTCATGAGCTTTGATCACAGTCGATTTTTTTAAGTACTTACCGTATTTATTGTGTTTGATAGTTCTGTAAACAAACACCGAAATTGTTTTTTGCATTTTATTAGCAACAACTTCGCCTTGTAATTCTACGCGACGACCACGAGTTTGAGTCGTTTCAGCAGTTTGAGTAGCCATTATCTAGCCGCCTTTCTTACAAGTACTGTGTTAATACGAGCGATATCACGACGCATATTGCGAATCTGAACCGGGCTCGCCAACTGTCCCAACGTGTTCTTCATTTTAATGTCGAACAACTTTGATGAAAGTTCGTTTTTTTGTTTAATAAGATCAGTCACTGATTTGTTTTCTATTTCTGAAAATTTCATGACTAAGCCCTTTCTAAAAATTTAGTTTTAAAAGGCAGTTTGTGTGCAGCACGGAGGAAAGCTTCTTTAGCTTGCTCTTTAGTTACACCGTTCATTTCAAATAGGATGCGACCTGGTAATACACGGGCAACCCAGAATTCTGGATTACCTTTACCGCTACCCATACGAGTTTCTGCCGGTTTTTTTGTGACAGGAAGATCTGGATACACACGGCACCAAACTTTACCACCACGTTTAATAGTACGTGAAATCGCAATACGTCCAGCTTCAAGTTGGCGAGCAGTCAAACGACCCTCCTCAGCAGCTTGTAAACCGAAATCTCCGAAATCAAGGTTAGATCCACGGTAGGCAAAGCCTTTCGCGCGACCGATAAATTGTTTTCTCCACTTAACGCGTTTAGGACTTAGCACGGCCAGCCTCCTGAACTTGAACTTCGCGAGCAGAAAGGATATCACCTTTGTAGATCCAAACTTTCATACCGATAATGCCGTAAGCAGTTAATGCTTCCGCTGTTCCGTAATCGATGTCCGCGCGTAATGTATGCAATGGAACTGATTTTTCATTGTACCATTCAGAACGAGCAATCTCTGCTCCATCTAAACGACCCGATACGCGAATTTTGATACCACGTACTCCGGCTTTAATTGCTGCTGCGATACCTTTTTTAAGAGCACGTCTCCAAGAGATACGTTTCTCTAATTGCATCGCGATGCTTTCAGCAACTAATTGCGCGTCAGTGTCTGGTTTACGAACTTCTTGAATGCTCAAGAAAACTTCGTTCGGCGTCAATTTTTGTACGTCAGCTTTGAGAGTATCAATGCCTGTACCTTTTTTACCGATAACAACACCTGGACGAGCTGTGTGAATGATAACTTTAACTTTGTTACCCGCGCGTTCTAATTCAATTTTAGATACGCCCGCGTGTTTAAGTTTAGCTTTTAAGTATTTTCTTAATTTAATATCTTCATGCAAGTTGTCGTAATAAGACTGACCTTTCGCATACCAGCGAGAGTCCCAAGTTCTAATAACGCCTACTCGAAATCCAATTGGATGAACTTTTTGTCCCACGCTTATTTCTCCCCAATTACAACGTTGATGTGGCTTAATTTTTTACGAACACCGAATGCACGCCCTTGAGCGCGTGGTCTGAAACGTTTCAGAACCGGACCGCCATCAACAGTAAGTGTTTTTACAAAGAGTTTGTCCATATTCATGGACTTTTTGTAATCTGCATTTGCAACAGCTGATTCGATCAATTTCTTGATCAGGATCGCAGTTTTCTTGTTCATGTAAGTCAATGTTTTCAAAGCTTCATCAACTGATTTACCACGAACTGTATCAGCAACCAGGCGAGCCTTTTGCGCTGAAACCATTGTGTATTTTAAAGATGCTTTAGATTCCATTCATCACCACTATTTCTTAGCTGCAGCAGGTGCTGCAGGTGCTGCTTTTTTCTCAGCATGACCTTGGAAGGTACGAGTTGGGGCGAATTCACCCAATTTGTGGCCAACCATGTTTTCTGTTATGTAAACAGGCACAAACTTTCTTCCATTGTGCACTGCGAAAGTCAAGCCAATGCAGTCTGGAAGAATCATAGAGCGACGTGACCATGTTTTAATTACTTTTTTGTCACCTTTTGTAATTGCATGATCGATCTTTTTCATCAGATGCAAATCAACAAAAGGTCCTTTTTTTACCGAACGTGCCACAGTTTCTCCTATTTACGACGTTTAATAATTGAAGAGTTCGTGCGTTTGTTATGACGGGTTTTGAAACCTTTACAAGGTTTACCCCATGGAGTTACAGGATGATGTCCCTTACCCACGCCTTCACCACCACCGAGTGGATGATCTACCGGATTCATATGCATACCGCGCACGCTTGGACGAATACCTCTCCAACGAGAAGCTCCTGCCTTGCTCAAAACGATATTTTCATTATCAGTGTTTCCGACTTGTCCGATTGTTGCCTTACAAGTTGAAAGAATTTGTTTCAACTCGCCAGATGGCAAACGAACTTGGCAGTACATATCGCCTTTACCAGCCAAAGTAGCTGAAGCACCGGCACCGCGACCAATTTGGCCGCCTTTACCTGGACGCATTTCGACGTTATGAATGATTGTACCAACCGGGATAGCAGAGATTGTCAGACAGTTGCCTGGCTTAATATCGGCTTTATCGCTTGATACGACTACATCGCCGACATTCAGACCCACTGGAGCCAAGATGTAAGCTTTTTCGCCGTCTTTGTAGTTCAACAAAGCGATACGGCAAGTACGATTTGGATCGTATTCAATCGCAGCGACTGTTGCTGGAACTTCAAGTTTAGTACGTTTAAAATCAATTAAACGGTAACGACGTTTATGTGCGCCACCTTGGTGACGGATTGTGATCTGACCGTGATTTCCACGAGCTGATCTTTTTTTAAGTGGAACAGTCAGTGACTTTTCCGGAGTTGTTTTTGTAATCTCCGCGAAGTCAAAACCAACTCTTCCTCGGCTTGCATGTGATCTAGGACTCCATACTTTTAATCCCATGATTATGCTCCCTCAAATAATGAAATTTTTTGGCCAGCAGCAAGCTGAATGTAAGCTTTTTTCCACTTACGAACTTTAGATAAGCCAAATTTGTTGTACTTCATGTCATTACGGCAAATTGAAGTTCTGATATTTTTCACTTTAACTGAAAAACCTGCTTCAACAGCTTTTTTGATCTGTGGCTTAGTAGCTGTAAGATCAACTTCAAATACGTAAACGCCTGTTTCAGAGAGCGCTGTGTTTTTTTCAGTGATCAATGGAGATCTGATAATTTGTATCATCGTCTCTCTCCTATGTATCTAACGAGCAGCGCTCGATAATTTTGTTGATTGAACTTTGAGTAATCACAGCAGCGTCGAACTTCAAAAGGTCAAATACATTCAAACCAGCAACTGGGAAGTATTTGTAGTTCGGCATATTACGAGCAGCTAATACGAATTTCTCGTCAGCTACCGCATCAACCAAAACGGCCTTTTTGATGCCTAAAGTTTTTAAACGTTTATTCAGTTCGCTTGTTTTGCCGGCTGCAGTCATTGAATCTACAACAACTAATTTGCCTTCTTTAAACAAATGAGAAAGAGCCATCGAAAGACCCACTTTTCTCATTTTCTTAGGTAACATGTAAGCGTAGTTACGTGGTACCGGGCCGAACATAGTGCCACCGCCAGGCATCAAAGGTGAACGAGTCGAACCTTGACGAGCATTACCGGTCCCTTTTTGTTTGAAAGGCTTCTTACCACCACCGCTCACTAGACCTTTTGTTTTAGTCATGTGAGTGCCTTGTCGGCGACAAGCTAACTGCCATCTTACAACTGAATGCAAAACATCAATTTTAACTTCTGCTTCAAAAACTGCAGGAGCTAAATCAATTTGGCCAACTTTTTCTTTTTTCCAATTTAATACATTTACTGTTGCCATGATTACCCCTTCACCAACTTAACGAGGGTGTTTTTGCTTCCAGGAACTGGTCCTTTAACCAAAACAACACCTTCGCTAGGAATAACGTCGATGACTTGTACATTTTTAACCGTGATTGTTTCATCACCCCAGTGACCAGGAAATTTCTTACCCGGCATTACGCGACCTGGCCATGTTCTGTTACCAGAAGAACCCGGACGACGATGGAATTTAGAACCGTGAGTTGCAGGACCGCCCGCAAAGTTCCAACGGCGAACTGAACCTTGGAAACCGTGACCTTTAGAAGTCGAAGTGATTTTAACCACATCGCCTTTAGCTAAAGTGTCGATCGACAAAGCATCGCCTAATTTCAAACCTTCAGGGATTTCAGTCGTACGTAATTCACGTACATACTGCGCGCCCGATTCAAAGCCAGCGGCTTTCAAACGAGTCACTTCCGCAGAAGATGCGTTTTTAGATTTTTTTGGAACTGCAGCAAGTTGAACAGCTGAGTAGCCGTCTTTTTCCGTAGTTTTAATTTGTGACACTTTCCATGTTTCGTAACGGAGT
>JANPAD010000523.1:0-3479 GCA_031429735.1 Bdellovibrio sp.
GTTTTGAACTACTTTGAACATATTTCTCTCTTACAGTAAATTTTCAGTTTTTACTTTTAACAATTCTAATTCTTTCAATATTTCAAACTTTTTCTTTTTAGCAGAAAACAGTCTTGCGGTCGCGCCGACTAAATCTGGTGAATTCTTAACACCTCTTTTGTATTCCGAGAGAGTCATACTAAAATAGGTTTCTGAATTGGTAAGCTTTAATTCGTTAATTGTGTACAACTTGATAAGCTCTGAAGCTTTGCTTTGAAGAATGTTAAACTCAACTGTGACATCATTTTCAATTTGAATTTTATTTTTTTCGGCAGCGGAAGCCTGAAGTTTGGAAGCCTTAACCTTGTAATAAGTGTCGAACCCTGAGAAAAGTGGAATTGTTAACGTGAGCCCGTAGCGGTACTCATTAAACTGAGTTGGCGTATTTTCACTTGGTGTTAACCGGCCAACGTTGAACAAAAAATCAAGCTTAGGAAGAAAGTCAGACGTGCTTTGAGATTTTTCATAGTCGGCTTTGGCTAGACTCAGTTGGGCCTTTTGAGATTCGAGCGTGTTTTCCAAAGTGATTTTTTTATTTTGAATTGATAAGTTGTCAATTGCGCTAAATTCAATTGCACTCAGATCAGCGTCTGATACATCTTCACCGAACAGCTTCATGAGCTTGAGGTGAACTTCTTTGTGAAGTTGGTCGATTTGATTTTTTTCAATCTGCAATTCGCTCTCACGTAATTTAAATTCAAGGTTGTCGACAGAGCTTGTTAAGCCGGCAGAAACCTTTCTTGCGGCTAATCTCATTTGAAGCTCAGTGATCTTGTATTCTTCTTCTAAAATTTTCTGAAATTGATGAAGAAGAATCATATCGCTGGTGACTTCAGTAAGGGTGGTCTTCAGTTCACGCTGTTTAGCCTCGACCTCGATTTTCATGAGCTTATATTCAATTTCGCTTAGCTTGAGTAAAGAACGGTCCTTAAAGCCGTTAAAAAGATTGTACCGGCCTTCTAAGTAGCCAATGTACCCTTTTTGTACCGTGGGTAAATCATCCGTCTTGTTTTCGGCCCAGCCGCCAACGGCGTTGAGCGTAGGATAAAATCCGGAACGGCTCGATGAATAGAGAGCTTCTTTTGATTCCAGTTGTTGTTTTAGAGCTGACAACTCCGAGCTTTTTTCAAAAAGTTTGGTCGTTAAACTATCCAATCCAACCAGAGCAATTGCACTGGAACTGGAAAAGAATATAAAAATAAAGAAGCCCTTCATCATAAAAACTCCAACCAATTATTTTTCAGCTTGAAATTTAAAGGTACTGATTTTGCCTTTGTTATCTGCGGTAACTAAAACTTCAATTCGATAAGCTCCTTTGAAATCGAGTTGGGCGGTATACACCCCATTTTTAACTTCTAATTTTAAGGGTGCAGCTTTTCCTTTTGGTAGCTTTCCTGTCGCAGTGACCTTAATTTCAGCGGCAGTTAAATCTTGACCTTCATGTGACACTGGGTAAAGTTCGACAACGTCACCGGAAACTTTATATTCTAAGTTGATGTCTTTGCCGGCCTTTACAACTCCGCCGTGATTGGCTTTGAGTGATCCCGGGGCATCGTCATGACCCTCATGAGCGAACAGGTTTACAGAAACCAACACCAAAGCAATTGCCAATAATTTTTTATACATTTTTTTCTCCTTCAAAAATATTTTTTTGATCCATCGCTTGTACACTTTTTTCCGCTGATGCTTTACCGAAATGATAGAACACTGCAGGAGTGACAAACATATCTAAGAGCGTTGAGCTTATTAAGCCGCCTACGATAACCACAGCAACGGGATGCAGGATTTCCTTGCCAGGTGCGCCGCCGGCCAGAGCCAAAGGAATCAACGCCAGAATGGCGGTCAGTGCCGTCATTAAAACGGGAACCAATCGTTCAAGTGATCCGCGAATGACCATGGCCTCCGTAAATTTTTCACCTTCGTATTTCATTAAGTGGAGGTAGTGCGATATCATCATAATGCCGTTACGCGACGCTATTCCGCACAAAGTAACAAAGGCCACGAGACTTGCCACCGATATCGTTTTGTCGGTCAAATAGATACCAACTATTCCGCCAATGAATGCCATCGGTATGTTCAGCATGATCTGGATGGATACAAAAGAGGATTTGAAATGCATATACAAGACGAGGAAGATTCCCAATACTGAAAGAATGGCCAGAAAAGTCATTAATTTTGCAGCCTGTTGCTGACTTTCAAATTGCCCGCCATAAGAAATAAAGTAGCCTTCAGGAAGTTGCACGTTTTGATTTATTTTATGTTGAATCTCGTTTACTAAACCGCCCAGGTCGCGGCCCGATGAGTTGGCCAAGACCACAATGCGTCTTTGGGTATTCTCACGATTAATAATATTCGGGCCGGTTGATTCAAAAACATCGGCAACCTGCTCAACATAAACTTTTGAACCGTCTTGCATTGTTTTAACGGGAGTTCGCTTTATAAGTTCCAGGTCAGATCTTGATTTTTCATCGAAACGCATAAGAACATCTATCGTTTTTTGGCCTTCAAGGATTTGTCCGACAACTTCGCCTTGCAGGGCCTTTTCCATGAGTTGAGCCAAATCTCCGACCACGATTCCATATTTGGCGGCTTCTTCGCGCATCAATTGAATTTTGACTTGAGGAATGAGAACTTGTTGTTCAACCTGCAGATCTACCAGCCCCTTCGTGTCTTCGATCGCTCTTTTGATATCGGATGCCGTGGCTCTTAAAGTCGCTAAATCGCTGCCGAAAATTTTAATGGCGATCTGCGCCCTGACGCCCGAAAGCAAATGGTCAAGTCGGTGAGAAATGGGTTGGCCCACGTTAACGAATACCCCTTCAACGGTCGCAAGATTCTGGCGTATTTCGCCGAGCACCGTTTCGCGAGAGCGGCCATCGGGTTTAAAATCTACATCAATTTCAGAAGAATGAACACCTTCAGCATGTTCATCCAGCTCTGCTCTTCCAGTACGTCTTGAAACGGATTTTACTTCAGGAGATTTCAGAATAAGTTTTTCAGCTTCAACGCCCAGTTTGTTTGACTCTTCCAGTGAAATTCCAGGTTGAGCCATCATTGAAATCGTAGCGGTACCTTCGTTGAATTTCGGCAGGAAATCTCGGCCCATCTTGAGCGATAAAGCTCCTGCACCTAAAAACAGAGACGCCGTAACTCCAATGACAATGTAGGGATGCTTCAATGACTTATGCAAAATAATGGTATCAATTCTTTTCAAAAATCGTACTAAGGCGCCGTCCTGATGCTTTAAAAGTTTCCCCTTTGTCAGCAAATAAGAACACATCACCGGCGTTACAGTCAGCGAAATCACCATTGAAGCCAACAAAGAGACGATGTAAGAGATGCCGAGCGGTACAAACAGCTTTCCTTCGATTCCGCCCATGCTGAAAAGAGGTAAAAACACCAAGCAGACAATTATCGTGGCGATGACAATAGAATTTCTG
>JANPAD010000524.1:0-7488 GCA_031429735.1 Bdellovibrio sp.
AACAGATTAAAATAGTTTTATTGTTTTCTTCGGCCGCGCGTTTTTCAACCGAGCGGACCCAGTCATTACCACCGGCTGCAAAGTCAGTGTCTGAAACGTTGCAAGCGTACAGAACCGGTTTGCTGGTCAGCAAATGCATATCGCGTGCGTAAGGCGCTTCGAGGTCATTCAGCACAACAGAACGGGCCGGGCGGCCTTCGCCCAAGGCTTTGTGAATGCGCTGAGTGACGTCTAATTCCATTTTAACTTTTGGATCGGCTGCACCCTTTGCCAATTTTTCAACACGCTTCAATTTTTTATCAGCAGTGTCGTAATCGGCAAGCATCAATTCCGTATTGATGACATCAACGTCGCGTAACGGGTCAACGCTGCCGGATACGTGAATAACATTCGGGTCGTCAAAGCAACGCACAACATGAATAATGGCGTCAGTTTGTTTGATGTGACCTAAGAATTGATTTCCTAAACCTTCACCTTGGCTGGCACCTTTCACGATACCCGCGATGTCGACAAATTCCATCGTTGTCGGAACAACGCTTTTAGGTTTGACGAAACCTGTGATTTTATCAAGGCGTTCATCAGGAACGGTGACGATACCGACGTTCGGGTCGATTGTACAAAACGGGTAGTTAGCCGCTTCAGCTTTAGCGGAAGTTAAAGCGTTGAAAAGTGTAGATTTACCTACGTTTGGAAGACCGACGATACCGACTTGTAATGGCATATCAAAACCTCATTCGATGACTAAAAAATGTATAAAAATTAACTACGTGAAGGTAACAGGCCCGTTAAATTTTGTCGACGCTTTACTGAGGCCTTCCAACACGAAGCTTTCAAGCGCGTCCGAGGCACGATCTAGGTATTGATCCAGAAATTTAAGCTCTTCAGGCGGAAAGTTTCCTAAAACATAGTCACTCACTGCAAAATCGGGGTGAGAGGGGCGGCCCACGCCTATTTTAAGGCGGGCGTATTCGTTATGGCCCAGAAGCTGTGAAATGCTTTTAACGCCGTTCTGGCCGCCGGCTCCGCGGTTATGCTGAATTTTCATCGTCCCGAAAGGCAGGTCAATATCGTCGTGCGCGACGATCAGGTTCTCTTTCGGGATCTTGTAGAAGTTTATGATGGCGACGACTGATTCGCCCGATAAATTCATATAGGTCTGAGGTTTGGCTAAAATGACATCGGTTGAATTCAGTTTAAAACGCTTCGTCAGCGCTTTGTGCTCTTCGCGGTAATCCGCTCCGCCCAACGACTTGAGCCAATAGTCACAAGCCATGAAGCCCACATTATGGCGATTCATCGCATATTTCGAACCAGGATTTCCAAGACCTACGACTAAGTACACGAATTATTTTTAACATGGTTTGGTTTGTCTTGGCATTAATAAAGAAGTGGGCCTGATTTTTGATCAGACCCACTTTTTAATCTAAATTGCCATCGCCTATCGCAATTAGTCTACTTTTGCGACTTTCGCTGGAGGTGTGTAAGGGAGGGAAGAGTGATGCAGGACAATTCTTAATTTACCTTGCTCGTCTTTTCTAAAGGCCCAAGTTTTATCAACAGTTGTGACCTTGCCGGTCTTATCCGTCAGCATCACATTACCCATGGTTAAAGCCATATTGCCATTGATATGAACCGCAGAATTTTTGTATTCATATTTCTGCCAGCCTTTTAAAGCAAAGCCAGAATCGTTTGGATAGACTTTATTGCCGCCAACAAAGTAAGCCAGGGCGCCTTCTTTTGTAGGTCTAAAAGTTTGATCACCATGAGTTAAGGTCGGTTTAAACAAGACCGCGCCCATGTTGTAACCATAAGCCGCATCAAGAACGGCATTGGCTGTGGCCGTTGCTTTCTTTATTCCTTTGCTGTCATAGTCTTGGCCAATCTGAATGAGAGCTTTGCCCCAAGCTTCTTGCGCGGCCTGTACTTCGGCCTCAGTTATGTTGGTGTTGACAACCGTTTGTCCGAACGAGTCTGAGCGTTGAGCCCATGCATTTCCGGCAAAAAGTGTGGTGGCTAAGGCCAGTGTTAAAAAGGTCTTCATCGTGTTCATGTTTTCTCCTTGTGGTTAAAATTCTTTGATAAGAATTAATTGTAATACGTTGTTGTCTTGATCTTCGGTTGTCGCTGAATCAATATAATTTTTAGTAATTAAAAACTCAGTTGTGACTTTGTTTTCAAATTTTCGACTTAAACCTATTGAGTTGCGACTTTGTTTCATGCCGCTTTTAATTGAGGGGGACACGTCATTCAAATTAAAAAATAGTTCAATAGCGACCAGCGGTTTGAAGTCATAAATACTGAAATCATCTTTCATCAAACGACCCATGAGGCGAAAGCGTTCAGATTTGTCGCTTAATGAAAGATCGCGAATTTCATATCTGGCGCGCGAAGAAATTTTGAAACTATCATAGCTCATCAGTTTGCTCCACTGCGTCCAGTAGCGCTTTTCAATTTCTTTGTTTTCAGAATTGGTTCGCGACATATAACCTAAATGAAACGTACCCCAATCTTCTGTTTTATAATAAATCGCTGGGCGCAGAAGCGTTTCAAAGACTTTTTGTTGTTTATCAGAGTAGCGCGGCTGCAATTCAAGATAAGCGCCCCATTTTGAATCTGAAGACAGCGGGCCCTGCAAGGTTAAATTGAGCCACATTTGGTTGTCGTAGCTAACAGCCAAGGTATTCGAAGAATAAATAAAAATAGCGAACAAAAAGAGTTTATATTTTTTCATGTTAGAATCATCGCCATATTTTTTAAATTGTTAAAATAGATAAACATTATATTTTTCATCGTTTAAACTGATAGTTATTATTATCTTGAAAATCCACGTTCATTGAGTCGTTGTATGCGATCATCTAAGTCAGGGTGAGTTGAAAAGAGTTTCAGGAAACCACCAGCCTTGCCTGATATTTTAAGCGAAGCAATGGCGGGTTGATCCTCACTTGGAGGCAACTGTTGGTTCATCTTCAGTCGTTTCAGGGCCGCAATCATATTGTTGGTCGTTGAAAGTGAAGCGCCGCCGCTGTCGGCGCGGTATTCACGCGCGCGTGAGAACCATGAGACGACAATCATACCTAAAATACCCAAAGCGATTTCGGCAGCAATCACCACGCCAAATTGCACGATGTTTCTTTTGTCCTCGGCTACAAACTGGCTCGCAAAAAAACCAATCACACGTGCTAAGAACATGACAAAAGCATTCACAACACCTTGAATGAGGGTCATTGTGACCATATCACCGTTGGCGATGTGTGCGACTTCATGGGCTAAGACGCCGTCAAGTTCGGCTTCACTCATGTTTTGCAACAACCCCGTCGAGACAGCAACCAATGATCGGTTTTTCGTTGGACCGGTGGCAAAAGCGTTCAGATCATCTGCTTCGTAGTAACCGACTTCGGGCATTTTTTCAATTCCAGCTTTTCGAGCAAAATCATGAACCTTCAGAACAAGATTTCGATGAACTCGGTCATTAGTATCCGGCGCTATAATTTTAACGCCCATCATCCACTTCGCCATCACTTTTGACAAAGCCAGTGAAATGAAAGCCCCGCCAAAGCCCCAAATCGCGCAGAAGATCATGAGCGATTGGTAGTTGATACCTTTAGCGCTCAAATAAGGTTGGACACCCAGCACAGACATGACGACCGAAATCGTCGTTATGATCAGAATATTAGTAGCGACAAAGAGAAAAATACGTTTGGCGAATTTCATTTTGAATTACTCCATTACTTATAAGCTAGTTGCGCTATTTAAAAGTTTACTTTGTTTACGGCGATCAATGAAAATCGAGATGACAATTGATGAACCGATCAAGAAGGCAATAATACCTAAGGACCAAGTGATCGGAAATTTGCCATCGAATAGACTATTGAGCCAAACCATCTTAAGACCTACGAAGACAAGTACAGATGCAAGCCCGTATTTGATAAACGCAAATTTATCCATGACACCGGCAAGCATAAAGTACATTGAACGCAGTCCGAGTATGGCAAAAATATTTGAGGTGAAGACAATAAGTGGTTCTTTGGTCAGCGCAAATATAGCCGGTACCGAATCAACCGCAAAAATAATGTCACTGAGCTCTAAGAACACCAAAGCTAAAAACAGAGGCGTAACATAGGTAACGCCATCTTTTTTGAAAAAGAACTTTTGTCCTTCTATTTTGGGGTGAACTTTAAATACTTTTTTAAGTTGTCGTATAATGAAGTTGTTTTCTAAATTTTGTGCTTCGGTGCCGGCAAAAAACATTTTTAAACCGGTTAAAATCAACAGTCCACCAAAGAAAATAACAACCCAGTGGTATTGCATCAGCACTGAACCCATAGCAATAAAAATGCCCCTGAATATAAGAGCACCTAAGATGCCCCAAAAAAGTACGCGATGTTGGTAAATTTTCGGAATGCCGAAGTAAGCAAAAACTACGGCAAAAATAAATATATTGTCGATAGCCAGTGATTTTTCAATCACAAAGCCGGTTAGAAACTCGAGAGCCGATGTTTTCGCTTGTGCGTCGACATCAAATCCCGGAATGGATGTGTAGCGCTCATGAGTCGAAAATCGGTATTGCGCATAAATATAAAATAAATAATTGAAGAGCAAGGCCATGCTAATCCAAATAGCTGTCCAGATCGAAGATTCTTTGAAACTCACTTCGTGAGCTTTTTTATGAAAGACACCCAAGTCGAGGGCGAGGACCACCAATATAAAAAGGGTGAAACCTACGTAAAACCACCAGTAATCACTAAACGGAAACAGTATCATTAAATTCTCCTGCTTTTGAATTACTTTAATTATCGTCCTCATTGAGGTATCTATCAAATTGATAATAAAATTGACTTGTATTCTTTAAAGCAATACAAACTAAACAGGAGCAATTATGAATCAATGGATTAATTACCACCACCTTTTTTATTTTAAAACAATTGCCGAAGAGGGCACTGTCTCAAAAGCAGCCGAAAAACTTCGATTGGGTCAACCCACTTTGTCAGCACAGCTGAAGCAGTTTGAAGACACGCTCGGCGTTCAATTATTTGAGCGCCATCATAAAAAACTGGTCTTAACCGAGCAAGGTAAAGTGGCCCTCGACTATTCTAAGAATATTTTTAAATTGGGTTCAGAAATGTATGAAGTTCTGCACGACAGACTCAAGCCTTCAAAGCCCTCATTGCACCTTGGAGCGCTCGACAGCGTCCCAAAACAAGTGTCGCTCCAATTAGTTAGACGCGCTTTAAAAATATCACCTTGTCAAATTACTCTATCGGAAGGTAGGTCTGATGAATTAATAAGAGAACTGGCAGCCCATCGTATGGACCTTGTGGTTACCAGTTTTTTACCGTCGGGCGTCGAGGCTAAAGGCTTCTATCCTAAACCCATTACCAAAAAAAATGTTGCATTTTATGGTGCGCCAAAATTTAAAAACTTACGTAAGGGTTTTCCAAAGTCAATATCTGGTCAACCCATGATCCTGCCGACCTACGACAGCAAACTTCGCCAAGACCTCGACCATTGGGCTAAGCTGAATAGCATCGAACTCAACATTATAGTTGAAAGCCAGGACATATCAGTTAAAAAACTAATGGCCACTCATGAGCTCGGACTCATTGCCACGGCAACACATACCGTAACCGAACATATTTTAAGAGGTGAATTGGTCGAGATTGGTCAACTGCAAGGTGTCTATGAAGAACTTTTCTTATTAACAGCGCAAAGAAAAATTGAAAATCAAATCGCGACTGAATTGAGAGACACTTTTTCGTTATAGGTTTTTACAATGCTGAACTGCCTATTTATCTATTTTAAATATTAAATGAAATCACTTACTCTTTAAGCCTACCGAGCTTTAGCACGGTACAACAAGGAGTGTTGTGTGATATTGAATAAGTCAAAAAAGTTTGAAGAAATTTTAAAATCAAATAAAGGGCTGCATTTAACCTGTTATCTTTCAAAAATAACAAGTTCTGGTAAAGTCGTCGATCAACTGAAGCAACAGCTCGAAGACGCGGCAGAACTTTTAAAGCCGATACTGAATGAAAAACAGATTCAGCGCTTTTTAAAACCTCTACAAGCTATGGTTCGAAACCCCAGTCTTTTCGATAAACTGGGTTCGCACATTGGTATTTACCGCACCTCGAAGTCATTTCGAATTCTCAGCGTGCCCATCGAAGTTGAGCCTGGAAGTGTTGTCGCCACATCGTTTCATGTCAAACCTCTATTGCAATGGCTGCAGTCTGATCCCAACTTTTTATTAGTTGGTCTTGCAAATGGAGTAGCCCATGTTGGTTATGGCGATCAAACTCAGTTTCGCTTGCTTGAGCCTATTGATATTGTAAATTTAAATGAAAAGATTCAAGAATTAACGAAGTTTGATCAACCCCTTATGTTTTTGGCCGGACATGATGGCGAAATTAAGAATTTACGTGAAACACTTCACTATCCAAACATTTATACGAGCAAAACATATTCATTTTTTACGCCAAAACATGCTGACGCTATTGTGATGAGTATTCGACTTGAATTGCGTCAACGAATTGCTCAGAAAATGCAAAGCGCTTTGGCTGAATTTGAAGTGGCTGATAGTCTGAATTTAACACGAAAAAATATTTTTCAAATTTCAAAGTTGGCTGTCATAGGAAGAGTCAAAAAATTGATTGTGGCCGGTGACCTTAAAATATTCGGCAAAATAGATAAACTGACCGGTGGCTTAGCTTTGCACCCCTTCGAATTAGACCATGAAGATGATGACATACTGGATGATTTAGCCCAAACAGTTTTAGAAAATGGCGGCGAAGTGGTTGTGGTGGATCATGAGCATATGCCTAACAAACGAGTGGCTTTGGCCATTGTTCACGAAAACCAATTTAGTTATCAAACTCAAACGATTAACTTTTAAACTGTACGAAAGGAATTAATATGATGTCGATTTCATTTAAAAATTTGGAACCTTCAGCGCTGGCGCGTGAATCGGTCGAAGCTCGTGTGTTGGCCGTAGTTGAAAAGTTTCCTGATCTGCAAGAAAACAAAATTAAAATCGTATTGGAAATGAAAAATTCGCGTTTGCAAACCGGGCCGGATTTATTTTCAATTCAATTGAATATATTTTCTGGACGTTATGAGGGCATTAAGATTACAAAGTCTTCAGCTAACCTCTATGCCGCCTTAGCCGAAATCTGCGATCGGCTATTAGACTTGTTAAACCGTCATGGTGATAAGAAAAGAATTAAATCGATCAAGCAATCGCGAAAAATGAAAGAACTCAAGGCTGAGCCTGAAATGGAAATCGAAGAGGACATATTTATTAGATAGTCATTTTTTAACGATTACGAGCAATGTTTGTATTTAGCTCTCACTATAAAAAAAGGCGACTGTTAAGTCGCCTTTTTTAAGAACTCCATTTCTAAAGACAGAATTACTTCTTCGCTGCTGGAGCTTTCGCTGGCGCGATTGCGCACGCTCCGGCCCACGCTCAGGACCTGGGGCCTGTCCGCGACG
>JANPAD010000525.1:0-6304 GCA_031429735.1 Bdellovibrio sp.
CATTTCCTTTTGAGCAATTATCTAAACCAATGCAAACAAAAGTTCACGTTGAAAGACTGTCTAGTGATGATGTTACTCAAAATGTAATTGGTTTGAATTTAAGTTTTGAAAAAGAGCAGGACTATACTTCAAAATCGGTTGCACAAAAAGCCAATACGGTAGAGAACAGCGATGGTTCAGACTTATTACTTCCCGGTGCTAAACTACAAATTTAGTTGGTCATAATTTGCAGCCATTGCAGCCAAGTAAAGTGTATTTTGGCGAATCTCCAAGCATATTAGTAGATGTCGTAACTGCTCTAGTGTTGTTAAATTGTTTAATACCGATTTTAGAGGCAAGTGAGAGCGGCTTAGGATTACCCTCCGTCACCTCCAAATTTTTCAAGCCACAGCTAAGCGGCTATTTTTGGGCTCTTCATTTTTAATTGTTGGTAAATCAAAAAAAAATAATTAGGAACAGGCATTTAGTGCTATTAATCAGTCTGATCAATAGCTGCCATCAGGTCATTTTTGCGAATAGGTTTCGTCAGATAATCGTCGCAGCCGGCGAGGTATCCACGTTCGATTTCCTCGGGCATTATGTAAGCTGAAAGCGCAATCACGCGGGTCTTCCGCAGGCCTTTGTCTGTTTCTAATATTCTGATTTTTTTGATTGCCTCGTAACCATCCATCACTGGCATCTGTAAGTCCATCAGAATGAGGTCGAATTTTTTTAATTCAAACTGCCCGACAGCTTCCAGGCCATTTTCAGCCATGGTAATTTCGTGCGGCGAATTCTTCAGATAAATCTCAATTAAAGCACGGTTGTCGGTTGAGTCGTCCACCAACAGAATCTGCTTCTTTTCTCTCGAAACGGTGATCGCTGCACTGTGGGTACTTTGCGTTCGTGGCGACTGGATGGGCATGGCTTCGGGAAACTGAAGCTCGACGTGAAACTCGCTTCCCTTTCCCGGCTGGCTTTCAACGGTGATTTGCCCGTGCATCAGCAGCACAAGTTGCTTTACAATTGAAAGTCCAAGCCCGGTTCCACCGTGCTTTCTGGTAATGCTCGCATCGGACTGGGTGAAACGCTCAAATATTGTGGTTAGGTCTTCCTGCGGAATTCCCGTCCCGGTGTCAGAAACGCGCATGCTGATCGAAGTGTTCTCCTCGTATTTAACCGCACTAACCTGAATCATCACTTTTCCGGAATCCGTAAATTTAATTGCGTTTCCAAGAAGGTTTAAAATGATCTGCTCAATTCTTTTCGGATCGGTCAAAACCCAACAAGGGTCATTCGGCACAAAACTACGTTCGAATTCCAGGCCCTTTTTATGGGCCATCGGCGCCACCACGGAAGAGATTCTTTCAGTTAGTTCATTCATATCGACGGGAATGCGCACAAGGCTGATGCTGCCGTCTTCAAGTTTTGAAAAATCAAGAATATCGTTCACTATGTTGAGCAGCACCTGCGAACTATTGCTGAGAATTTGCGCGTACTCTTTGCGCGTGCCGGTGGATTCCAGTGCGGTCAGCTCGTCGGTAATCCCCACAATGGTATTGAGAGGAGTGCGAATCTCGTGACTCATGTTAGCCAGGAAATCCGACTTGGCTTGCGATGCCGAAAGAGCCAGTTCGCGGGCTCTTGTCAAATCCTCCTGCCTGGCTTGCAGCGAACTTGCCATTTTATTGAAGTCGGCGGTCATTTCACGAAGTTCACGCGGCGCCGACTCTGTGCGAATTTGAGAATTCATTTCACCTTTTGAAAGCGACTGCAGTCCCTTGTGCAGTTTTTGCAGCGGCGTTAAAATATGCACCCGATACAAAAATGCAATTCCCCAAAGTCCGGTGGCCAGCAGCCCCGTAATTGCCAAGAAAATGCAAATGGTTTGGGTTAACAGCGATTCGAGTTCCCGTGCGTTCGACTGCAGATCGTTCTCAAGATGTAGCCTGAAGTCCTTTAGGCGCGACGAATTTATTTCGAAAATCATCGATAGTTGCGATAGTGCCAGCGCTGAGCGCCCCAGGTTATTGTTTTTTGCCGCAACCACCACCTGCAGTTGCAAAAACGAGGCATCCTCAATTCCGCCGGCCATTGAAACACCCAGCGAACTCCAGCGTTTGTTTTCCTTTGTCAGTGCGCGTATCTGTGCCAGCCGTTCGGTGCGCTGGGCGGTCAGGCGCGCGAGCTCGGCCTCGTATGAAATCGGCGCATTCGTGTGCAGCTCGAAAAGCAGCCGCTGAATCTGTGCACTTATCCGTGTGACCTCGTCCGCATGCCGTCCCACTTGGGAGTTTAGACTAATCTTCTGAGTGATTTTCGCATGCTCGCGGTGTAAAACCAATGAAAAGTAGCCGAACAGCAGCGTGAACAGGAGCAGCAAGGCCACCAAAGGCCCAAGCAATTGTGACTGCAATGATTGAAAGGGATTTCTACTCATTCGTAAGTCACTAGATCAGGAGCAAGTGACTTCAGGTAGCTGCCAATAAAAATATTGTCCAACTGCTTCGGCCCGCTCAATTTGTCCTGCGCACGGTACCAATCGGCCTCAACACTAAACATAGTGAGTAAGGTCGCACTCAGACCCAGCTTAACATCCATCTGGTCCCAGGATAGCGGCGATACAAAGAAATTCTGCTGTTTAAGAATACGCTCAACCGTCGACCGTGCTTCGCCATTTTTTTTATCAAAGTAGTCCTGCGCCCGAATGAGTGCTCGCAAAATCGCAAGGCTTTCCTCACGTTTGGTCTGAAGATTGGCGTGCATTCCTGCCAGCATTGAAAACTCTGAGTAAAATGAAGACCGAAACTGCAGCAACTTTTCCGGTTTTTTGTGTACTGCCTGACTCACAAAAGGCTCCCATAAAGAGGCGGCATCCACATGGCCACTCAATAAAGCTTCAAGAACCTCATCGACTGCCATTTGCTTTATTTTCAAAGTGGCCGGGTCGATCAAATGCGAGCGAAGTAACAAATCCAGATGAAACTCCGCATTGGTTTTGGCGACGATGGCAACGGTTTTTCCTATCAGGTCATGGGCGTTAGCAATGCCGCGGTCTTTTCGCGCTACAATCGCGGCGTTAAATTCCGAGCGGTGAAGTTCGGTCAGCACCGAAATTTTATTTCCCTCAAGAAGCGAGCGGACAACCGGAGTTTCAAAAACCACCGCTAGGTCGGCCTTGCCAGCTACCACCAGCGCAAGGCAATCGCGCCCAAGGGCCTTGTACTCTAGCGTGACCTCGACACCCTCGTCTTTGAAATATCCCTGCTCATGCGCTAAAATTACAAGTGCGCTGCTCTGAAATCCCGGGATTGCAATGCGACTTTTAAATTTTACAGGTTTGGGCCCTGGCCGCAAAATCAAAAATGCCAAAGTCGCAATTAGCACGCAGCTGATTAAAAAAATCTGTGGATGGTGTTTGAGATTTTTGATACCGAAAGCCAATGAATTTGCCCTTCCATGATAATTAAGAATACTAAAGCACACGAGGGGGGGGGCTACAACAAATCATTAAAAACGCGGCTGCTTTCAACGTCACGAAGCCCAACACAAAGCCTTGTGCCACTTAAAAGTCCTTTTCCGCAGGCGGTGTTTCTTACATATTTCGCTTAGCGAGTAAAAACCACCCAATCGGTTCTAAAGATTCCCGAAAACGCCATCAGATTCGCTTTATTAGTTTTCAAGTGCGGCGCAGGGCTTGCATCGACGACATTGTCTTTAATCAAAGGAGATTAAAATGATTAGTTCACAACAAGTCCAACAAGTAAAACCTGATATGCCCGTGGTCTGTTCCGAAGACGGCCAATTCGGCGAAGTTGATCATCTCGAAGGTCAAAGTATTAAATTGAAAAAAGACGCATCAGGTAAGCATCACTTTATTCCGCTCAGCTGGGTGACTACCGTTGACGATAAAATTCACGTTGATCGTCCGGGAGACCAGGCGATGAAAGAGTGGAGCGAAAGTAGCGGTGGCGCAACCGCTACGGATAAAAATGCTCATTAAAAGAAATTGAATTGGATTGCCAGACCGCTTTTTTTTTGAACTTTAGATTTAGTGAAACTTATTCGATCTGAGAATGAGATGTCATTTGATCGCTCAATGCAAAATTAACTGTTGTTGCTCTTCCTTGAGTATCTTGTCGCATCCAAGAGACTACTTGATGATCGCGATTTAAGTTAAAGACATCTTCTTTGATATCGGACTGTCCTCTTCCATTGTAGCGAATAATAAATGATGAATCGCCGTTGTCGACTAAGACCGTAGCATGACAAGCTTTTGCAGACGCTAGAAGTTTAAGTTTAGTAACCGTAGCATTAAGTGTAGCGTATTCAGATTTTTCATCAATATAAGGAAAAGCAACGTATCCGTTTTTGTCCGCATCAGGATGATGAGGTAAGTATTTTAAAACTGGTGCTTTATTATCACGACGAGCATCACAACCGCCATTGATACACGACTTAACAATGTAAGGCTGATAAACTCCGCCCTCGGGTGTTCGAGTGGTATTAACATTGGCTAAATTTGATGCCGTTAGAGCAAGTCTGATTTGCTCTGATTTCAAATCTTGGCAATCATTAGAAGTTTTTGCAAATGTCTGCAGTGACAAAAATACGATGAGCAATATACAAATTTTATTCAATGGTGCCTCCGGGGTAGATAATAATATTACTCGTTTTGCCGCGAAGCCAACAGGCCAGTCGGGTCCAGAAGAAAGCTGCTAATTGGACATACGGTGGGATATTCGGCGGGCCCTCTTGGAGATAGGCCAGCTAGATACCGAAACTCCAGTAACCTACTTAAACCTCAGGGATTTTTTTTATTAATAAAATTCTTTTATGTAAGCACCCCGATGAGTCGTTCCGCTCACAACTGAATAACCTAAAGTTAAATCTCCTGATGCACTGGCCGCAAGGGCAACGGAACCGATCGTGTAAGTAGGATTAACTCCTGCATTGGTCGCATCAACAACCGTGGCCGGTGTTGACCAAGTACTGCCGCCATCTACGCTTTTTACATAATCGATATATCTTTCGACCCCAGAGCCCGTCGTATAAGCCAAAACAAGATAGTTTTTTGAACATGCCATAGAGCCGCGCATTGGAGAAACGCTGCCAATTGTTCCGATTCTAAAAAAATTTGACGCAAAATCCTGAGTGCCCCAAATAGCCAGGCTACCGGAATAGTAATTGGCCACTCCAATGCTGCTGTCTGTGCTATTTTTGCAAGTTGCAAGAACTCCTGTTAAGTTGTCAGCTGTAATTCCGGAATTCATAAACTGGTTGAAACTAATTCCGCCATCGGTACTTCTAAAAGCAACTTTAGAAAATGCTAATAGGCTTCCGGCACCGTTATCATAGGCCCCTGTTGCGCCGCGCGGGTAAGTGAAAATACTAACCAGTTGGTTATTGTCCAGCGGAGTTCCCGCGACGCCGCCGGTGGGCCATAAACCCGTGGTTTGCGGAACAAAATTCATCCCGTACAAAGAAGCGCCAGTAACCGCGCTATAATACAAATAAGTATGAAAGAGAAAAAAATCCGATCCACTCTTGGCTAAGAAAGCATTTCCGTAAGATCCGTCACCGTTGGGATTACCGTCAGCAGCCTGAAAAGTTTGCTGACTCGTCCAGGTTACTGTTTGTGGTGCAACGTTTGAATAATTAGTGCTTGTAAAAACTGTAGCATTGCCGCCCGTTTCAGCGGCGAAGTAAGGTTGGTTGCCTTCAAAATACATTTGAACGGTTCGCAATCGAGATCCAACAAAATATTCTGCTGACCACGTGCTGGAAGCCGATCTTCGAATGACATTTTGCAAATTTTGATTCGGATGCGTTCCCGTCTCATAAAAAAGATATAAGTCACCGTTAGGGGCGTAACCCAGACCGCCGTAAGCACCGACGTGTGAGGCATCCGGAGCAACTACCGGGTCATGCCAAGTTCCATCCGGCAAACTTCCCGGCGTAGGTACCCATGCTGGAGAAGGGCTCGGGGACGGGCTCGGGGACGGGCTTGGCGACGTTATCTCTTCAGGCGTTTTCTCATTGGTTTTCAAAGCACAACCAGAAAGCGCTGCTGACATTGCAAAAAAAAATAGAAGGATTAGTTTAAAGTTATAAATCTTACTATCAATTTATCACAGAGCGAAATGTTCTCAAAGCAATGCTGAAAAACGTATCGAAACTGGACAAATATAAGCTCAAAACTCAGAACAAAGTTTTCTCAATTAATGACATTAATCGTATCAATTATATAATCCGGCTTCATCTTTTAATGACTGTAAATTTTTATGTTAATCTTATATTGCTGGGGACGTGAATGCCAAGAATT
>JANPAD010000526.1:0-2874 GCA_031429735.1 Bdellovibrio sp.
CAAAAGACTGCCTCCAGATAATGAAATCTTATGCACATCAGTCTTATCCTGATAACGTCGCAAATGAAAATCACGAGAAGCTCCAAGACTTAACGAAGCAATCACCGGATTCAGCCCCAATTCTTTTTCGTTATCGCGATGCCAACCCATGCTGTCTTGCTGGTGCCGGTAATAATTCAACAACACTGAATTAAAATGAATTGGCGCTAAAATATTTTCGATGTGATTTTTGACTTCAGTCAACGCCGGCAACCACAGGTTTGACTTGAGCATTAATCCTGAATAACCGTATTGAACTCCTGCGTCGGCATATGACGCCACCAGCCTCGGTTGCAAAACCTCTCGGCCGAATATCTTAATGGCCTGACTTTTCCAATCCGCCTGACTTCGCAAGGTTTCAAATAAAGCGTTAGCCGGCTGTGGAGCCATGAAAGATTCATACAGTTCAAGCTTACACTCAGTATCAAGGTTTTGAAGAACTGGTTTCATTTAGCACTTCGGTTATCGACAGAGTTGTCTTGCTGACAATTTTAATGTCGATTAAGCTAGTGATCAAGCCCTCCTATTACGGACGGACCAAAAGGTGATTCATGATGCCCCCCGACGCTCTCAAAGCCAAAATTGTTAAAGCTTTCAACCAACTCAACAAAAATACGATTGATGAACTTGACGAATTCTACACTGATGACGCCGAATTTATTGATCCGGTTTCGCGCATAAAAGGCTTACCGGGTATTAAGAAATATTACGCTAACGTCTACAAAAATGTTGAATCAATCCAATTTGATTTTAAAGAAATTCAGCATGATGAATTATCTTTTTATGGCCAATGGGTCATGACTTTCAGTACAAAAATGCTAAATGGCGGAAAACCGTTTGCCGTTGAGGGCCTATCGGTCATCAAGTTTAATGCACACGGAAAAGTATTTTTCCACCGCGACTATACAGATCTGGGCAGCATGGTTTATGAAAAAGTACCTGTGCTCGGCTCGGTCATTCGCCTGATTAAAAACACCATGCACGTGAAAGCCTAAATAAAACCCGATTGACATCACTCCTTTTTATGTAACTATGATAGTTACAACACCAAAGGAGTTCTCATGAACAAAGTCTCTACTGTTTCGCGCTACGTGCTAGGCCTTATTTACCTTATTTTCGGGTTAAACGGAATTTTTCAATTTTTTCCTATGCCTCCATTGCCGGAATCTGCCATGGGTTTTTTAGGCGGTCTGATGAGCGCATCATATTTCTTTCCATTTCTAAAAGGCACTGAAATTTTGATGTCTATATTGCTATTATCAGGATTTGCAGTTCCGTTTGCATTAATTGTGTTAGCGCCAATCACAATTAACATATTGTTGTTCCATACGATTCTGACTCCGGGTCTGCAAAATGCAGCTTTACCTGTGGCGATGGTTCTACTTAGTATAGCTGCGGCCTACAATTACTGGCCGACATTCAAACTTTTGTTTGCTAAAAAATAGATCACATAAACCATTGATTTGTTTAAGAAAGGGGCACTCGCAGCCCTTTTTCTTTTTAAATCATTGAAAATAAAAAAAGTTTTATTTTCATTTCATCTCGAGCCAAGCTCTACGGCGTACACTTAATTCACAACGGCAAGAAATTGTTTCAAGCCAAACAACCCTTCATAAGGAGATACTCACATGAAAGCATTATTAATTATCGCGACTACAGTTGCTATGTCATCAATCGGCTTCGCCGCTGACACGGCTGCACCTGCTGCTGCTCCAGCTGCACCCGCTGCTGCTCCAGCTGCGCCTGCTGCTCCTGCACAAGCTATGATGCACGCTAAAGGCAAACATGCAATGGCGTCTAAAGAAACGATCAAAAAATGCAAAACTGAACACAAAGGCGACAAAAAAGCTTACATGGAATGTTTAAAAGCAGCTAACTAGTTTTTAACTAGTTTCATATAAGACCCCCAACATGAACTGTTGGGGGTTTTTTTTTGCTTTTCCCCAGCAAACCGAGGCCAATTCGTTGACACTTCAAAACAGGACGATTCAAATGACCTCATGAAGATTTTTGTTCTTGAAGACGATCCTCAGATTTCACAGCACCTGTCGACGGTTTTAAAATCGCAAGGCTGGAGCGTTCAAAACTTTTCTAAGATTGCAGACCTTGACCTCTCTCTCGATACTCAAAAAGACATTGATCTTATAATTCTTGATCGCCTTCTGCCCGACGGAGACTCGGTCCATAGTCTCAAGCAAATCAAAACCAAGACTCCTCATTCTAAAATTATTATTTTGTCTTCATTAGACTTTCCGAAAGAAAAGGCCAAATGGCTAAGCGAAGGCGCCGACGAGTACATGGGAAAGCCTTTTTTTAGCGATGAGCTCATTGCCCGCATTAACCTGATTCGTTCGCGCATGAACACCGCCGTACAAACCCGTACCCAACTTAATGACTTAATAATTGACCGTCTTGACCACCAGATCTTCTGCCAAAGTCGGAAAATAGATCTGACTGCAAAAGAGTACGGCGTATTTGTACTTCTGGCAGATAAGCCCGGGCGCATCTATAACAAATTTCAAATTCTCGAACACGTTTGGGGGTATGATTCAAATCTTGAAACAAACGTTGTTGAAAGTACGGTGAATCACCTACGCCGTAAAATTGAATCTTCGGGTTCAAAGGTGTCAATCAACAATAAACGTAACCTCGGATACTGGATTGAAGCGTAAACTTTTTTGGACCACTTTTTTAACGCTCATTACTTTTACGTTGATTGTTTTTGTCGTTGATCGTTTTTATTTTCTAAGCCAAATCGAAAGTCACGCCCAACGCGAACTTGAAACTATTGCCAGCACGATCATTGCAAGTGACTTATCCCTTGAGGTTCTCAAT
>JANPAD010000527.1:0-1984 GCA_031429735.1 Bdellovibrio sp.
CCCCGGAAAAGCCTTTTGTGTAAGACCCGATTCGCATAGCCATTTTTCTACATTGCCAACTTTGGCAAACTTCTTTTGCACAGCAGAACCATTCTTATACCCTAATATAAATATACGGCGACGGCGTTGCGGGAAGCCATATTCTCCAGCATTCACAATTCGCCATTCAACTGTGTATCCGAGTCCATTCAAACACGAAAGAATCACTGCAAAATCACGTCCGCGCTGTTTTGCTGGTGAACTAATTAATCGATCAACATTCTCTAACATTAAATACTGTGGGGCATTGTCACCCTGTTTTACCAAAATATCGTAAATTGACCACCACAACACTCCCTTTTTACCTTCAAGACCATTTGATGCAGACAGGTTCTTTGCAACAGAATAATCCTGGCACGGGAAACCGCCTACAAGCAAATCGTGTTCTGGAACTTTGTCTGTAACTTGTGCTACATCAATATTAGTAAATTCGTGTTTATGCTGTGCTTTACCAAAACGAGCAACATAGGTTTGACTTATTTTTGTTGCATAGCTTTATATTTCTCATATAATTTCTTTCGCATTGGTTCCAGAGAAAAGAAAGCCTGTATCTTCTTTACATCCTTATTAGTAATTGTATTTACAGAATCAGTTCGTAATTCAAGAGTGTCTAAGAAAAAAGTCGCGTTTATATTTCTCTGTGTCGACTTGACATGAAAGTGCGGTGGATTATGGTCATCAGGCCATACATTAATCTGTAAATCATTAATACTATCTACAAGACCTTTAATTTTGTACACTCTACCATCAGTCCAAATCGCAGTCGTATCAATCCATTGTTCTAATAACTCCTCTAAAGTTCGCATAATTTAACTTAAAGCGTTATAAATTAATTTGGTACTGCAATCTTTTTGTCTTAATCTTTAGAGTCAACTCTTTTGAAGTAAGTAACGCAAAACTTTTACTTTCAGGATGCAGACTAATGAAACAGAAACGATATTGTTCACCCAATTTATCTGCAAGATTAAATTCATTTTGAGTCGCTCCAAAAAAGAATCCATTCGGGTTTTCAGGCAATTTCTTTTGTGTTGTTTTTAATTCAATTAGTATTATTTCATCGAGGGGTACATGTAAAATCTCTACACAATCAGCAGATGGGAGCAGCACTAGGTCGAACGCTCGAGCAAATGTCGTAGGCAAGCCTAATCGAATAAGCAATTCTTTACGATCTTCTTTTGTTGGCTGTCTAAAACGATTATCTGAAAGAAGCAGAAAATCTACTGCCAAATTTTCAGTTTTATTGTTTTTGATGGTTGCGCCATACGAATGCTCATGCGCCATAGAGCATGATTAGATCATATTACGCCGTCCAGATCAAGATCTGTTTAGTCTTTTATAATATGGCTTAAAATAGAGATACATTATCAAACACTTTAAGATTCTTGAGGGAGTTTTGAAATCTTTATCAAATCTTTAGCTTGTTCGCAGGCCATTTGAATTGCATCTTCGTAAGTTCCGGTACATAAACCACCGTCATCAGGACTGTCGTCATCCGAAGAATTACCATCAAGCCATATATCGAACATATAACCTGTTTCCTCTTGCACTGATTCTGAAATTCTAATTTTCATAACTTTTATATTATTTCAATTTCTTAATCATCGAAAAGACAAGTCGACAATTTGTTTATCTTCAAATTTTCGCAGAATTGTTTGAGCTAGTTTCAGAACATTTAGTTCTTTTGTACCAGTTCGAAGTAGTATCGCCAAAAGTTCAGCGTCAGTTAATTTCCCAGCGCCATATTTAGCCAATTTCTCACGTGGTCTTTCAGATTTTGAAACACTCTGGAGGTTTGCCATATAGTAAGCATATCACTTATTTACCCAGAAACGACTCACTAAATACACAGTCCGCAAATCAAAAATTTCGAAAAATATACTGAACAACTGTATCATATAAATAAATCATGGAAAATGAAACTACACCTGATACTCTTGTTACAGCA
>JANPAD010000528.1:0-3662 GCA_031429735.1 Bdellovibrio sp.
ACGAACGGGCCGATCTGCTGGGGCACAGCGTGAATGCTATGTTTTTTCTGGTCGGTTGGCACTACGTCAAACAAATCTTCGGTGTGGTCATCGTCACCTCAGCGCTGAAGAAAACTTATTACTCGGCTTCTGACCGTTACATTTTGCTACTGAATTTATTTTCGATCTGGTCGATTTCTTTTTTCAATTCGCAAACTTACTTAGGTAGTTTTGATTTTTACGGAATTCAATATCAGTCGTTCGGGCTCAGCGCGGTCTTTTTAAACCTCGGCTATTCGGTTTTTGCAGCCAGTCTTATTTACATCGTGGCCATTCACATCAAGCGTTACGTCAATGATGGTTCGGTTCCGACGTCATCTGCTATGATTGCGATGGCCTCGCTGTATGTTTGGTATTTACCTGTTTTTGCTCATCCGCATTTTGCGTACCTCATTCCGTTCTTTCATTCGTTGCAATATTTGGTCTTTGTCTGGTTTTTTAAAAAAAATCAGGTCGCAGCCCAAATCGAAACGCAACAAGACATTAAAGACCGACGCAAAGGCTGGGTGATGAAATTTTTGGGCTATATTGTCGTCACATTAATTTTAGGGGCGATGTTCTTCGAATTCATTCCGAAAAATCTCGACACGACCTACAAATTCTCGAATGCCGCCATGGGCGCAAGCCCGTTCTTAGTGGCCTTCCTTCTTTTCATTAACATCCACCACTACTTCATCGACAACGTCATCTGGAAGTCTGCTAATCCAGAAGTTAAAAAACACCTTTTCCTACACTAACGGTGGGGTTTGGCGCGGCCTTTCAAGGCCGCCGAAGCTTGATGTTGGACCAGCTTTTTGACAGAAATCTTGTGTGAAATGTGGGCTTTGTTTAGCCTATAGATCACAGATCCCGTGTCTTAGTAAGTGAGTGCTTTCAGTGTTCTTCTTGCGTCTCCCGGGGTTAAAACAAAAACAGCCTTCGGAGGACGAAATGGCAAAAAAACTTTATGTAGGGAATCTTGCATTCTCAGTAACTGATGACGAATTAACTCAAGCCTTTGCAGCTTTTGGCAACGTGGCTTCTGCACGCGTGGTCATGGATAAAATGACCGGCCGTAGTAAAGGTTTCGGCTTTGTCGAAATCGAAGATGACGGTGCCGCTGACGACGCGATTAATAAAATGAACGGCCAAACAATTGGCGGTCGACCGGTTCGTGTTTCTGAAGCTAAACCTCAAGAAGATCGTCCTCGAGGTCCACGTCGTGAAGGTGGTGGCGGCGGATACCGTTAGTCTGTCATCTAAGTCTAAATTTTAAATAAGCTCAAAAAAAGACCCTTGTGAGGGTCTTTTTTTTTACATACTCCGCCCTAAAAAACCGTTCAGTGGCCGCTTTTGTCCTTTCAGAAGGCGCTCCTTTCCTTTTTAAACCGTCGAGAGCAATTTGGGCTCACAACAAACAAATAACTCAAAGGAGAGTTCAAATGAAAGCAGTTCTGATCGCACTTATGGTTTTGGTATCTGAAAGTAGTTTTGCGCAAGTTTTAGCTGACGGGTCTTATGAAGGCAGCGGGCTTTGGAAGTCGAGCAAAGCCGCAATTCGCGGAGAATACAAAACCACAACGGTTATTTCGGGCCGCACCATCGAAGCCAAATACGACATGGGTGAACAAGGACAACCCACTTGGAAGTTTGACATGCAAGAGACTTCGCCGGGTTTTTTCGATGTCATCAGCAAAGGTAAAAAAGTAGGTGCAGGCTATTGCCTCGAAAAAGTCGCCCTATGCCACTACGAAGTTTCGGTTCGAAATATGAAACTTGAAGAAACGCTGACAGTTCAGGGTGTAAACCTTTACCGTTTCGGGTCAAAAAATGAAGGCCGCGGCACTATCGCTTGGCAAGAAAAGTTAAACCAAGTTAATGTCAAATAGGTACAAATATGAAAACAGATTTTAAGAAGTTTACTCAGCATGTATTGAAATCGTTTAAAGGGGCCATCTTTGGCCTCCTTTTTGTGCCGGTTTTTTATCTTGTTCTTAACTTAAATCAAAGCATTGATATTCTAATACCTGGTCTGCTGATTAGTCTACGTATCGGGTTTATAGTCATTTTAACCAGTGTCTTTTTGTCGGGAGCTATTTACTTTTTTTGCCGTAATAATATCGTGCTGATGCAAAAGCTCAGAGGTTCAATGCTGTTTCGCATGACTATCGGCATAACCGGCATGCTATTGGGGCTAACTCTAGCTTCTTCTATTGAATCGACATTTTTTAACTACCATTTCGGCTGGCAGGGTATCAGTATCGGCTTGGTCATCGGCGGCGCAACTTATTGCGTGATTTTGTACCGGGCAGTTCTGCGCGAAACCCAAGATTACAATCTTCAGCTTCGCGCCGAATCCGCGGAAGCCAATATGAATGCGCTTAAAAATCAAATGCAGCCGCATTTTCTATTTAACTCGCTTAACAGTCTTGCCGAACTGATCGATTCTAATCGCGAACACGCATCAAGCATGACACAGAAGTTATCTGACCTTTACCGCGAAATCCTCGAAGCCTCTAAGCTGCCAAAATCAACTCTGCAAAACGAGCTCGCAATTGTTGAAAAGTATTTAGCGCTGGAGTCGTTACGGTTCGGCGCGCGCCTTCAATACGAAGTTCAAAAACCTCCTAACCCCGAAAATATTTTATTACCCAGTCTTATTTTGCAGACGCTGGTTGAAAATGCGGTCAAGCACGGTATCAGTCAGTCTTTGCAGGGCGGGCAAATAACAATTCAGGTGACAGCAGCCCGGGAAGGCTACTGGTTGCAAATATTAAATCCGCAGAATGGTGATTTAAAACCACAGGCCGCTTCAACCGGCACAGGTCTGGCAAACACCAAGGCCCGTCTTGATTTAATGTACGGCGAGCGTCACCAGTTTGAACTGAAAAGTCAAAACGGACAAACCCATGTGCAGTTCTGGATATCAGGTCTCTAATGAAAAAAAGTATCTTAATTGTCGACGACGAACAGATGGCACGCGAACGGATTAAAAGATTTTTAACTGCGTACACAACGCATCCTCTTGAAATAGCTGAGGCTGAAAATGCGCCGCAGGCGCTTGAGATGATCAAAAACAAAACTTATCATGTTGTGTTTCTGGATATCCAGATGCCAGAGATGACGGGTTTCGATTTACTTTACCAGCTTGAAGAAAGGCCCTTTCAGATCATTTTTCAAACCGCCTATGACGAATTCGCGGTCAAAGCGTTCGAAGTGAACGCCTGCGATTACTTGCTGAAGCCTTTTACCGAAGCAAGACTTATCGGAGCCCTTAATAAAGCTTTGTCCGCTCCGTCGCTAAAACAAGAGCTTGAGTCACTTGAGCGGCACCTTGAAAAATCGAAAATTTACCTGAACAGCGTGACTTCAAAAAACGGAGCAATCACAAAAGTGCTCAGAATTGCTGATGTCTACGCTTTTAAAAGTGAAGACCACTACACGTTCGCCATGACTTCGCAGGGCGAATTCATTATCGACAATTCTTTAAGTTTCTTAGAAAAACACCTCGATCCGCAGGCGTTTATTCGAACTCACCGCAGTCATATCGTAAAAGCCGATATGATTGACCGGGTCGGCGGTGCTGAAGAACCGGTCGTTTTTCTAAAGGGTTCGATTGAAATTCCGCTTTCACGCGAAGGCCG
>JANPAD010000529.1:0-3804 GCA_031429735.1 Bdellovibrio sp.
CCAAAATCTTGATAAGTATTCGAAATCCGCAAATGCCGGAGATATTCGTTTCCGCGTCGGACGCCTCTATTACTTAACTAATAATTTCAATCCGGCCGAAAAATATTTCAGAGACGTCGTTGCGCTGCATCCGCGTACCAAGATTGCCGAGTATTCGGCCAATCTGTTGCTCGATATCTACAACTTACGTAATGACTACGCCGGACTGGAGCAAATCGGCGCGGAGCTTCTGGCAAATCCGGATCTGGCGAATACAAAGACCGGCGCCGACATCCGCAGCGTGCTTGAAAAGTCCAGTTTCAAAAAAGCGCAGAATCTTGAAATTGAAAAAAAATATCTTGAATCGGCGCAGCAGTTTCAGCAATTCTATACGCAAAGCCCTAAAGCCGAGCTGGCCGGAGTGGCTTCGTTTAATGCCGCGGTTAACTTCGAACGCGCAGGACGAGATAAAGAGGCCATTCAGAACTACAACCGCGTTTTAAATTCTAACGATAAGCTATCAGAGAAGTTTAAATCTAAATCGAAACGGTTGGTGGCTAAACTCTATCAAGATACGGGGCAATTTGATCAGGCGGCCCGGGTTTATGCAAATTTGTTGAAAACAGAACCTAAAGACCCGTTAGCAGCCAATTATCAGTTTAATCTAGCTTTAATGCATGAACTGTCAGGCCAAAATGAAGCGGCCGTAAGAGAATACAAACGCTATTCAGAGGTCAACCGCAACAACGAAGAAAATGCAGCAATCGTATTTAAAATTGCACAAATTCGTCGCGAAGCAAAAAAGTTAAATGAAGCTAGTCGAGAGTATAAAAATTACGTCGACTTACCAAGCGCCAAAGCGGATCGAAAAGTTGAAGCCATGTACTACGTTTATGAGATTGAAAAACAGCTTAAGCGTCGAACAGATCCGGCAACAGTTGAAGTTAAGATGGCCAGTCTGATGGCCAAAATTCCAGCGGACAAAAGAGGGGTCACCAACAGCTACTTAGCGAAGGTTAAACTTGATGGGGCAAAAAAAGTGTATGAAAAGCTGACGGGCATTAGGATACCTAATAATCCCGCCAAACAAAAAGCCGCGGTTGATAGTAAACTTGAAGTCGTGAATACGCTGAATCAGCGGCTCGCTCAGATCATTAAATTAGATTCACCCGAAGAGATTGTCAGTTCAATTACGCTTTTAGGGGACGCAAACAATCATATGGCAGAGGCCTTCCAAAATGTGGCTTTGCCTTCCAACCTCAGCGAAGATAACAAAAAACTTTATCAGCAAGAAGTTCAAAAAATCATTGCGCCATTTATATCAAAATCTGAAGAAAGTTATAAGCTGGCGGTTACGCGTGCCGGCGAGCTGCAGGTTTATAACCAAGATTATACACATGCTTTTGCACAGCTGAATAAAAAATTCCCCGATCAGTACTACGGAAACGGTGAATTTACGTCAGACAGTAAGAAAATTGACTGGATGGAGCGCTAAATGAATAAGTTAACAATAACTGGCCTAGCGATCGCAGCTATATTTTTACTTTCATCTTGCAGCTCTGAACGCAAAGCGCACGAAGCCGGCCAGGAAGCCGCACAACAGGCTCCGACTGATAGCGCACAAAAGAAGAATCCAAAAAAGACCGAGCTGATTGAAATCAAACCGGATGCGAAGTCAGCGTCCTCAGCTGTGCAGGCGGTTAAGACAGATATCAATGCGTCGCTTTACAGTAGTTTGAGCGCAGCCACGGCTTCGCAAAATGTTGAACAGATCAAACAGATTAGTCTCGATATTTTGCAAAACAATCCGAAGGATGTTAGAGGCCTTAATACCTTGGCAATGACCTATTACAAAAAAGGACTCTATAACTCAGCTGAGTATTTGCTTAACAAAGCCATTGTCGCCGAGCCAAAGTCAGCGGCGAGTCATTCGAATCTGGGATTAGTCTTACTCGCACGTGATGCAAAGCGTGATGCAATCGAGTCTTTTAAACGAGCTCTCGACTATGACTCAGATCTTTTGGCGGCCGCTGAAAACCTAGGAGCTTTGTACGTTTCTGCTAAGCAATATGACAAAGCGGCCGAAGTGCTGAGTCGTATTGTGGAGCAGAGCGCTTTGTCAGAAGGATCTAAATTGAACTATGCTGTGGCACTCACCGGCACGGGGCAGATTGATCAGGCGGTAAGTACCTACGAAAGAATTCTGAAAAATAATTCGACTCATAAGCAAGCTTTAACAAATTTGGCAATTATCAAAATTGAAAAGCAATCTAAATTCGAAGACGGACTAGACCTTGTGAACAGACTAAAGTTCGTAGATACAGACTTTGGTTCACAAGATCTGATAAAGGCATTGGAAAATAAGGCAAAAGCTGGTTTAAAATAGAGATCGGAGTTTTGATGTCTCAACTTGTTCAACTCAACGTAATAACTCTTTTTTTATGCATTGGCATTAATGCAAATGCGCAAACGGCGGCTATTGGTACAAAGCCGACAGCTCCTATTGCTGCCGATCAGACCGAAATCAATAAAATTAAAGCTGAAAAGAAAACTTCAATTAATTTCGAAGATGAACTTATTCAGGGTTCTGCCCAGAAACCTGACTTATTCTATTTGTTTCAAAAAAATAATATTAAATTTAAAAAACTAATTCGTCTGCGTGAAAATTTTATTCCTGAGATGGCTCGCAACTCTGAGGATATTCAAAGACTTCGGGGTGGACGTTGAGCGCTCCTTTAATTTTCAGAGTTTATAAAAACGACCAAATTTTTGTTATTAAACAATTCGTTAATGATGAACGGGTTATTATCGGCAGTGGCGAAAGTTCATATATCAATTTGGATTCAAGTGAAATTTCAGCACTGCATTGTTTGATCGAACGACGCGAAGAAAATTACTATTTATGTGATCTTGGATCAGCCCAAGGTACATTCATTAATAATAAGCCTATTTTGGATCAGCAAATTAATTCAGGCGACAGTTTTAGCATCGGACCCTTTCGAATTTTCTTCCTGATCGGACATCAAAAAAATGTGGCCGCGACAAATTTGGCCGAAAATGTCCCGATCGATCTTATGATTCCTCCTGCACCGGCAGTTTTGAGCCGCATCGAGCCTGCTCCGGCACCAACCACAGTATCAGCGCCACGTAAATCTTCGTCTCGTGCCGCCTCGTTGAAGGATGTTGTTCGAGTCGGTCAAGGCACGCAAGCCGAAGTGATTGTTTCATGGCACGAACGAGTTTTGAACACCTATCATTTCAGTTCTAAAAAAGTGATCAAGATCGGTAACGGCGCCGATGTATCAGTGCCTTTGCCGCAAGAAAACTCTCGCCTACCACTTTTACAACTCAAGTCGGGTGAGATAGAAGTCTTTTTAAATTCTGAAATGACGGCCGAACTTCTGCGCGAAGGTCAGTTCACTGTCATCACTGATAATAAAATTTTTCTTAAAAATAATGAAGCTTGCTTCATCAAAATGTCGAACGGTATTCAGCTTGCAATTCGTTTTGCGCCGAAATCTCCGGGATTTGTCTTTGCTTCACCACTCGTCATCGGCGTGTCTGAATTTACGGGTGTTTTGGCCTCACTTATTTTAGCGGTTGTGACGAGCATAGTTATTTCGGTCAACAAGCCGAAAGCCGAATTACCGATTGATGAAACCCAGGTTTTAGCACAGGTTGTATTTACACCGCCGAAGCGACCGCCGACTCCGATCGAATCTGAACCGGTTGATCAAACTGCACAGCAGGTTAAACCTCCGGAGCAAACACAGCCTGAGCCTGTCGTCCAAAAAGTCGACATGGGTGATAAAAATAAAGATGCTA
>JANPAD010000530.1:0-3101 GCA_031429735.1 Bdellovibrio sp.
CCTTCTTCAGCTTTTTTGCGACGGGAGTCATTCGCACCGGCCAGTAAAACCAACTTTTCCACTAGAATTGGGCCAAATTGTTCGATATGAGCTAATTTTCTTTCAAGATCGGCTTCTTTAATTTCATGTTTAATATGGCGAGACAGCTTTTGTCCGGCCTGCATCAAGGCACGGCGAATTTCTTCGACCAGCTCTTCAGAGGCATCGATCGTTTCTTTTGAGGCATTTTTAAATTTAATAAATGGCGATACAACAGATACGGCAAATACATAAGGACCGATCGGTAAAGAGTCTTTCGGCTGAGCCAATCCGTATGATTTCCAATTCACACTTTCAATCGCCCAGGTAATTGCACAACCTGATTTATCAAATTGCAGCGGAACGCGGTTGGCAAAACGTAATAACTGAACCGGCTGATCGTGATCGCCGCGGTTGATGAAGCGCGCTAAGGCAACTTCAACCACAACAGGCTTAAAGTCACAAATAACCGGCTTACGAGTGACAACCGAGAAGAAGTCAACTTGGCCCAAACGATTGATCGATTTAGAAAGCGCCTCTTCGCCGACTGTCAAAACCGATTTCGTCGAGGGAGCCATCAGTTCCGTCGCTTGAACAGCTTGGAAAATCTTTTTAAATTCTTCTTCACTTAATGAAGTGATTGCTTTTTCCATTAAGCCTTTAGGCATTCCGGCTTTAATAAAATCTTTAAGCGACTGATCAGAAATACGTGAAAAACCGGTTTTCAAAAACTTAGACGTCGTAATTTTTCCGTACAAATGAGAGTGAGTAATAAACTCACCCAGTTTAAATGTATGGGGATGCGGAAGTGTCGCTTCTGGAATTTCCGGAGTTACCGTGCTGACGCGGTCAGTGGTCACCCAGTCGGCATCGGCTAATTTATAGTTGATTGTCACATGGGGGTTCAGAAGACTTGTGCCTTCAATATAAGTTAAAAGTCCGCCGTCACCGTTCAATTGCATGCGGCCGTCCATCATGAATTCAACGCGAACGCCGTTCGTTTTATTTTTCCAGTCGATCATCTCTTTGTTACGGATTATGCCGGTGTTGGTTTTGATGTCCACGTCAACTTGCGCCGAAATGGCTTTACGCATTCCTTTAGTTTTTGAAATAACCTGAACACCGCGTGCATTGGTCATTTGTGCCCAAGTCGTTGCAGCCGAAATACCGATACCTTGTTGTCCGCGCGAACATTGCCCGCGACCGAATTTAGAAGAAGCTAAGTACTCACCGAAAACTTTCGCCAAATCGTCGACTTCAATTCCGGGACCGTTATCTTCAACTACGATTTTGACTAAATCGGTATTCTTAGTAGAACCCACGCCGACTTTAATTACCTCAACATCGAGTTCAGGTAAAATGCTGTGTTGCTCGCAAGCATCGAGCGAATTATCGACGGCTTCTTTTAACGTGGTCAGAACGGCTTTCAAAGGTGACGAAAAGCCGACTTGTTGAAGGTTTTTTGCAAAATACTCTGCGGTGCTACTTTTGGTGATTTTGCTCATCAAGAACCCCTTTAAAGGTGATCAAACCCCCAAAAAACCACCGTTTTTGACCCTAATTTGGTGCAAAACAGCTAGCTTCTGAAGGTAAAAATTCAGTTAATTACTTAACATTGAAGTGGTATGAGGGCTTTAAAATCAAGCCCTCATCGAACGCGCGATGCGTTAACTGCGTTAAATGCTTATTATTTATGAAATTGAAGACAAATTTGCATTTATTTTTTGAAAGGTAAAGATCCCATATAATCGCTTTTGCCGATTTCTACGCCACATTTTCTGAGGATCGCGTAAGCAGTTGTCATATGAAAGTAAAAATTCGGAATCGCGAATTGATAAAAATAGTCTTCGCCATCCATCCACTGACCGTTCATCCATGTCGGTTCAAACTTAGCCGATTCAAACTTAGTGTAGTCCGCTTCGATTTTGGTTTTCAAAAAATCTGTAGTTTTTTTGATGCGCTCGCGAAACTCAGGCATTGTTTTTTCGGTGTCTTCAAACTTTGGCGCTTCTGAGTGGCTCAAACGCGCAATGCAAAGTTTAGCATTGTCACAGGTGATTTGAATTTGTTTTGAAAGCGGCAACATATCGACGATCAACCGTTCACTCAAATAATTGTTTACATCGAATTTTTTTGCGTCTGCTTGTTGTGTGGCTTTCAACAATAGACCATCGAGGTTTTCTAACATTTTAATCATCTGGGCTACGATCTTTTGATTCATTTAAATCTCCTTGTATTTGATACACGATCATAGAGGGACCACAGCAAGTCGGCAAACGTTTTACTTTTGCCAACCACTGTTATAAAACTACGAATGAAAAGAAACCGGGTTTTATGGCGTTTTTATCAATCATTTTGGGCACTTTTCTGTGGTCTGTTGACACGTTGATTCGGTATCCACTTCTGGGTCGCGTCAACCCGACGACGATGGTGTTGATTGAACATCTATTTTTGGTGCTTTATTTCATACCGCTTTTGTATATTTATCAGTTCAGTTTCAAAAAGATTAAACGCTCACATCTGCTGGCCTTCATTACCATTGGTGCCGTCGGGTCTGCGGCCAGCACACTGGCTTTTACAAAGGCCTTTTCGCTCGTGAATCCATCGCTTGTTATTTTACTCCAGAAACTTCAACCGTTTGTGGCCATCAGTTTGTCGTCGCTGATCTTAAAAGAAAAATTGAACCCGCGGTTTTTTCTTTATGGAGCCATCGCTTTTGGCGGCGCGCTGATGATTTCTTTGCCCGACATCTTGCCGCTGTTCACGGCCCCCGGAGATCTCTCTTCGAGTCCTGTTATCGGTTATGGGCTTGCTTTGTTCGCCGTGGTTGGCTGGGGTGCATCCACGGTATTCGGCAAACAGCTCAGTCTGAACGATTTTACTGAATCTGAGATTATGGCGGGCCGTTTTATTTTCGGATTTATTTTTCTAGCTCTCTATGCGACAACATCGCAGGCGTGGCCCACAACGGATCTCAGTTACGATGTTTATCTGAAAATTCTGATCATGGTCTTTCTGTCGGGGCTGTTGGGTATGTATTTCTACTACCGAGGACTTCGTCAATTGCCAGCGCACACGACGGC
>JANPAD010000531.1:0-4020 GCA_031429735.1 Bdellovibrio sp.
CGGAAGTTGTTCTGCTGGATAGAACCACCTAAAGTGAGGCCCTGAACGTTACCGTAACCGGCCGTCAGTTGAAGCTGACCTGTGTTGCGCTCTTTAATGACGATATCGATTTTATAGACGTCCGGTGTTTCCGGAGTCGGAATCTGTTTAAAATTCACTTCCTCGAAAAAACCCAAACGCTGCACGCCTTCTTGTGATTGGCGTTTGCGGGTTTCGTTATAAAGTTCGCCTTCGTAAATTTTCAATTCGCGGCGAACGACTTTGTCACGCGTTTTTGAATTGCTGACAACGTTAATTTGTCCGAAGTAGACTTTGTTGCCTTTTTCGAATTCAAAAACGAGATTTACTTTTTTCTCTTTTTCATCGAAGACGTAACGCGGAATAACGTTTGAAAATGCGTAACCTAAATCGCCGTATTTAGCCTGCAGATCAAGAATGTCTTTCTGCATAACCTGAACCGAAAATACGCCGTTGTCTTTAATCTTCACCGACTTCAGAAGCTCAGCTTTATCGAAAAGAAGGTCGCCGGCAAAATCGATATCGCCGACATAGTACTGATCACCCTCTTCAATGTAGTAGGTAATGTAAATCGATTTTTTGTCAGGAGTTACAGTGACGAGCGGACGGTCAAGTTTGACCTGCAGATAGCCCTGATTGTAATACTTGTATTTCAAAACCTGTAAATCCTGCTCAAACGCGTCCTGACGGAAGGCACCTGAACTGCTAAGGCCTGAGAAAAAGCCGGCCTCTTGTGTGAAAAGACGGTCTTTGAGTTCGTTATCGGAAAGTTTTTTATTTCCGATGAACGTAATTTTTTTAACTTTTACTTTCTCGTTTTCTGTAATTTTAAATTTCAGTTGAACTGTTCCATCTTCAAGCAGCGAGCTAACGGTGGGTTCAATCTTGACCAGATAAAACCCTTTTTCCTCGTAAAATTTTTCAAGCTTCAGCACGGATTCTTTAATTTTATCGTTGCTCAAGATCTCGTAATTTTTAATCGTGCTCTGTTCAAGCATATCTTCGGTTTTAACTTCTGCGTTGCCTTCGAATGCGATGTCCGAAACAGCCGGTTTTTCGCTGACGTTGTAGTCCAGTTTAATTTGACCTTCAGCCGCTTCTTCTTTTGAAACTTCGATTTGAACGAAGTAACCCATTTTGTAGAGTGTTCTGATATCCTCAGCAACAGCGCTAGCTTGGTAGACCTCACCGACTTTCGATTTGATCCGCGCTAAGACAGCATCTTTTTCAATTTTTTTGATGCCGGTGATCTCAATGCTCTCGATGATTTGGTCTTTTTGAGCTAAGACGACAACCGGCTTTTTAGCTTTGGACGAGGTTTGTGCGAAAGACGCGTTTGGCAAAAGTAGGCCAAGCGAAACTGCAAATATCAGTAAAAAGTCTAATTTTATTAACAACTTAATAAGCACAATGACCAAAGGCTAGCTAGAGTCTTCGGTGTTGTCAAAGAAGGGGGTATTTTGAGACTAAAATTACGCGAATCGTCCATCTTTGACTTTAAAGACACGTGCGAATTTATTGGCAAACGCCAAGTCATGCGTGACGACAACCAAAGTGATTCCGAGCCGGCTTCGCAGCTCAAAAAATAGATCCTGAATTTTCTGCGAGTTTTGAGAATCAAGATTTCCCGTCGGCTCATCCGCGAACAAAATTTCAGGTTTTCTGATTAAAGCCCGTGCAATAGCGACCCTTTGAAGCTCGCCACCGCTCAATTGTGACGGATAATGATCAGCACGTTCGCTCAAACCCATGTCTTGCAGCCACTTCAGAGCATCAAGCTCAGCTTCCTCTTGTTGATCGCCTGCTATAAGGGCGGGCAACATGACGTTCTCGAGAGCCGTTAATTCTTGAATCAGATGATGAAACTGAAAAACAAAGCCCATTTTTTCATTACGGAATAAAGCCAACTGTTCGTCGTTTAGGGTGAAAACATCTTGGCCGCGAAACTTTACTTGCCCACTTGATGGGCGGTCTAACGTCCCCAAAATTTGTAACAAAGTCGACTTACCGGCCCCTGAAGCGCCCAGCAAGCAAACGGCTTCACCGGCCTGAATTGAAAAACTTAAATTGTTTAAAACTAAAAGTTCAGAACTTCCGGTCTGATATTTTTTTGAAAGACCTTCAACCGTGATCAAATCAGGTGTGTGGAGTTGAACTGTGCTATCCATTTTTAAGCCCCTCAATCACTTCAAGTTGACTGCCCTTGTACGCCGGAAAATAAGTCGCCAGCAAACAAATAAACTGTGTTGTCAGAGTAATAATCACCAAATCTAGAAGCCGGATATCGGTGTAGATTTTATCTAACTTATAAACCGAGCCCGAAATCAAAGCGTAATGATCCTGTAAATACATAAATGCAAAACAGAGATCGTAGCCGAGTATGACCCCCAAAACAGTGCCTAGCGTACCCACAATCAAACCCTGACTCATAAAAATAAGACGTATTTTGCGCTGGCTCAGACCTAGTGTTTTAAGAATGGCGATATCGGCATATTTTTGCCGGATAAAAACATACAGTGTACTTGAAATATTAAATGCGGCCACAATCACAATCAGCAAAACCACAAAGAAAATAACGATGCGTTCAATCACCACCGCTTCAAACATGTTACGGTTCACATCGTACCACGTGCTGATTGAGTAACCCTGGCCCAAATGTTCCGCCAATTTAACGGCGGCATCCGGAGCTTGGTCGGCATTCTCAAGTTTTAAAAAAACTCCGGTGTAACGATCGCCAATTTCAGTCAGCTTTTGCAATGAATCGAGGCTTCCAAGTACTAAGCGTTCGTTCCAGTCATTTTTACCGAAGTCGACGATGCAACTTACGGTAAACTCTTTTGACCGGCGCTTGAAACCCGAGTTATCAAACGGCGTGGCCAACGGTACAATTAAATAAATTTTCTGACCGACTTCAATTTTATACTTCTTCGCCAGCCCCAGGCCCACGGCAATTTGGTCATTGGTTAAATCGAGCTTTCCGGTTTTAACTCGCTTATCAAGACGCAAAACTTCAGCAAGCTCTTTGGGCTCGACACCCTGATACAAAACACCTGAAACCTGCCCTTGGCGGGCCAAAACTGCTTCAGCATAAGCAAAGCGCATCATCGACTGAATGCGGGGTTCTGTTTTTTTTAAATTTTCTGAAAAACTTTGCCAGTTTTCGTTCAAACGCCCGCGCTTAACGACTTGCAAGTGCGAGGTCACATCTGTCATGGCCACTTTTAAAGTTTCAACGTAGCCGCTAAAAACCGCCATCGATGCAACTAAGGCCGCCACACCTAAAACCAAACCGATAAAAGAGAGCGGGGCCGAGCCTCCGAACAAAATCTGACGTGAAAATAAAAGCTTTCGAGCTAACCAGAATTGAAACTTCATTCGAGATCGCCTGAGTCTGTATTTTGTCCGAGTGTTCCGGTCAGTTGTGCTTTAAGGTAGGCCATAATAAAATCATCAAGTGCGCCGTCCATAACGGAATGCACCTGATTGGTTTGAAAAACAGTGCGGTGGTCTTTGACCATTTGATACGGATGCATAACGTACGAACGGATTTGTGAGCCCCATTCATTCGCTTTTTTAACCGAATTCATTTCATCTTTGGCTTTATTTCTCTTTTCGACTTCTTTTTCGTAAAGAGCCGCCTTCAGCATTTTTAAAGCCTTTTCACGATTTTGAATCTGTGAACGCTGTGTTTGCGAAGCCACCACAATGCCCGAAGGTAAATGGCGCATACGTACGGCCGAATCGGTTTTATTGACGTGCTGACCGCCCGCGCCGCTTGAACGGTAAGTTTCGACCACGATGTCGTCAGGTTTTACTTCGATATTGATATCGTCATCTACTTCGGCCCATACAAACACCGAGGCGAACGAGGTATGACGGCGGGCATTTGAATCGAACGGAGAAATACGAACCAAGCGGTGCACGCCTGATTCTGATTTCAAATAACCGTAAGCATATTCTCCCGAAATCAAAAGCGTGCAAGATTTAATGCCCGCGCCTTCG
>JANPAD010000532.1:0-4798 GCA_031429735.1 Bdellovibrio sp.
GTAATTGACATTGTAGTAAGTACTGTAAGAATTCAAATTAAATGGAGGCTGCTGCGCACACCGCTGTCGGCAGTTTCGATAAGCCTCTAGGTTTTCAGTGGGTATAGAAGTTTTCGGAGGCAATGTTGTACCCTGAAAAGTTGCAGTGTGCGAATACTGAGTTCTACAACCGGTCTCGCACTGAGTTTTTGTGGCATTAAACTGATGAGCTGTTGCGGCACGAACCGATTGCACCGGGCACCCCAATGTTTTAACCATACCGATAGGGTCCAAATATAAACCGTCAACACCCGTACTGTTTTCCATCAGAGAAATTGCCAAAGCTCCGTAGGGGTCCTGTCCCATGGCCACTGCTGAATCAATAACAGAGTCTAAACTTGAACACTGAAGTGGGCCAATCGGCCTGCTTTCACCCCCAGGCGCACCTGAAAACCTTTGTCCGCTGACGTACATGTAAGGCGAATGTTGAAAGTTCGCCGCCGTGCAGTTATTACCGTTTTTCAGTAAATTCGGATCAAGCTCATCGGCCGCCGCTTTACATGAATAGGTCTTTGCGTTAGCACGGTTGATTTGCGCTAGGGCCGACATATCACGATCGCTAATTTTAGTAATACCTAAAGCTGCGACCGATTGTTTTGTGCGGGCGGCATGCGCTTCAATACGTTGTACAATTTGATCACGGGTCATTTGACCCGCGGCTTGAGAAAGCTGCATTAAATTAACCAGATCATTCAAGCAACTTTGGTAATCAGTACAAGCCTGATGCACCGATTGCTGTGTACCGCCTGAAGCCGCTGCAAGACGATTCAACTGAGTTGAAAGCTCGCGTGGGGTCAGAACATTCGAAATAGATTTATCAGCTTTGCACGAAAAAAAGAGCGGATAAGCCTGCGACGTTGAATAGACTGAAAAAAATAAAAAACTAAGTAAAGTTGAAATTCTCATTTGCGACCCTTTGATTTAGCCCAGTTGCATAACATTGAAAGCCCATTATTTTTTAAATTAATTTTTTGCGTACTTTTTTTCGATTTTGAACATTCAATATAAGCCTGTACATTTTTTTTAGACATCATCAAATCAATTTCTTTCTTTTGCCGGCAGTATAAATTAAGGTCTGCGTCTTCAGGCAAAACACCAATTCCTTCTTCAATTTTCTGATCACCATTGCAAACTCTAAATTTAATACACCGTCGCAACTGTCCTTCAGGAAATTCACAATCGCGGCTGTACACTTGAGCCGATAATTTTTCTCCGTTAAGTTGCGAATCAAGATGACAGATCATTTTTTCATTTTCAGATGATTTGCACGGCGCTGCCACGACTTTCAAACCTAGCAAACATAAGCAGCTGATCATTAAAATAGTTTTCATTGCGTCACTCTTCCGACAATAAGCTTATCAATATTTTCAATCGCTTCGCAGCGGTGAGCAAATCCGTTTGTTGCTTGATTTGAAGACCAATAACAAATACCTGTTATTAGGCCTGCAGCATTTTTCAAATAACCTGAAAAAACGACCGAATGCCCTGATGCATTTTTTCTCCAGATTTGAACAAAATCTCCTGATCTCGGCCAACCTTTGTTCGCGCAAGATTCGATTTCGCTTGCGTCCATCCTGCGGCCGATGCCAAGCCCCAAAGCTTCCATAGCCATATCCGGTCGCGCAATATCATTAAAGTAAAACCACGCTTCAGTTTGTGTCCCGCCGCTCAGTTCAGTCAATTTTGCCAATCCGCCGGGTAATCTGTTTTGACTTTGCAGTCTTTGCATCAGCAGCGCAAAAGCGGTGTAGCTGGCGGAGGTGCACATCGACATCGAGCACGTTGCATTTGGTCCACTCAGCAACGCTGTGCTGACCGTGTGATTAACAACCCGTGCCGACGTACGAAGACTATACCCACAATTAGGCGGAAAGCTCCTTAACTGTTCTTCAAACCAAGGACCATATTCAGAACGAACTTGATCTGTTGAAGCGCAAGGTCCGGTTATAGCTTGAGACCGATTGAGGTCATTTGCATTTGAAATTAAATCAACGGCCGCTTCGCCGGAAGAGCATTTCGATACGCTATGACGTCCGCTCAGAGGTTCTGATAAATAAAATTGCTGCGGTACGGGCGTTCCCGCTGCGCACGTGCAACTGTTGGCCGTATCGCACTCTAAAAGATAATCGGCAGACGGGGCCAGCGTATCTTCAGCACAACCCGTTTCATCCGCGTGAGCTGACGCAAAACAGAATAAAAAACTCAGCAAAAGTCGAATCAAATTTTAACCTCTACATAGGTCAACTGAGCGCGGTCAAATTTATAAGTTCGTTTAACGAATGGTCCGTCATCAACAGCAGTCACTCTTTCGCTGATGCGAAGCGATTCGTAACGGGCCGACTCCGGCCCCGTGTATCTTATTTTGCCGGTGTAATTTAAAACGACTTTAGGGCAAACATCAGGAGCGGTATAAAATAACGAACTCGCACAGCCACGAGGGCTGCAAAATTTAGAATGCACAGCTTTGACTATTTGCACATTTTGAAAATTTCGGTAAGTTAAAAAAACTTCGACGGCTTCTTTTTTAGAAAGTCCAAATTCTTTCGCATATAGGTCCTGCATAGTTTGTTCAGCGTTTGCGCAAGATTTTTTTTGTAAATTTGTTTGAGCCTGCGAACTCAAAGCTAGCATCATCATGAATAGAAAAACGAGACTGTCTTTTCGCAGAAATTGTGTGAAAAAATTCATACTTTATTTTACACGCAACAGGCATATTATGTAAGACTGAGCTCGATTCTTCGATACTTGACTAGACTTAGGTTTATTCGCGAAACACCTCTTCTGACTTTAATCCAGTCGCAGAACAAACTCAGGACACCGTTCAAATCTTAAATTAGAATGTAGGTATGAACTTTCGTGCTATTTTTCCGATTGTAGACTTCAAAGAAGAATTCAACTTTGACGATTGTCAAAGTAACGAAGATTTTATTCGCGCGATTGTGAATATTTACTCAACACACTCGGATTCAAGAGTCAAAGAAGCTTGCTTGTCCGTCTATATGGCTTACCGTGACCACTACCCTTCTTACCTAACAACTCTTACTTTTGAAGAACAAAAAAAATTAAATCTGGCCGTAAAACTATCGACGGGTAAAATTATAAAATTGCGGCGCATAGCTTTAAGCGCGCTTTCTAAAGTGGCATGATTTCACCCGAGCAGTACGAACTCTTCTTAAATAATGTTTTAAAACAAATTGATTGTGACTGGGTTATAATTGGAGGTTCACTGTTAGCTCTGCTAAAAGCCACAGACCGTGCCACCACCGATATTGACATTTGCGCATTAAGTGAATTGACAAACGAACGTCGACTGCAACTCATGAAAATCGCACAAGACTCAGGGCTTTCAATCGAAGCCATCAATCCGGCTGCTGATTTTTTTCTAAGACAAATACCTAATTGGAAAGAGTCTCTCGTCTTATTCAAAAATGGAACCAACGGTAATCTGTACCGACCATCACTGGCTCTTTACATTCGCCTCAAGCTGAATCGCGGCAGCGAAAGTGACCTCGCCGATTGCGTTAGTTTTTTAAAGTGGCATGATCAAAACTCTATCAAATATGATGGTAACGAATTGCTCGAAATTCTAGAAAGATATGCTCCTGCGAAAATTCAGGATCTCAAAATTCTCATCTCCTCATAAGTATCTGTTATACCAGCCAGTCGAGTTTATTTAGACAATTTGGTCTCAGATTTGCTTTCGTTCTCTATTAAGTGTTTTTGACACCACTCTAACAAAGAGAGAAAAATGCCACGACTTCTTAACATTCTGATTCTTTTAGCGACCTTGTTCGCTATACAGCAGTTGAACGCCAAATCAATGTGGAAACCGCAACTTGGCCCTGCGCCCTTCCCGATCCAGGTCAAGGTTATCAGAATGATGGGAGACGGGTGCCCGCAAGGCAGTGTCAGCGCGGCTCTGACTCCGGATCAAACAACGGTTTCAATTCTTTTCGATCAGTTACTGACGGACGTACCTGCGGCAAGCTCAGGCCCCACAATGGGCCGCAAATCGTGTAGCGTAACTCTCGACGTGAAATTCGCGGGCCAGTACCGCGTGGCAGTTGTCGGGTCTGACATCAACGGATTCGTGCACGTACCGGCCGGCGGCAACAGTAAAATCAGCGTGAAGCACTGGTCAATGTTCGATATGGGCGGCCGAAATGCCGCCAAGATGAATATCGACAGAAACTTCACCGGCCCTATTGAAGAAAATGTGCAGATGCTTACGCGGTTCTCAGATGTGCCAATGTGGTCATATTGCGGAACGCAAATGCGCAACAATATGGTTTTGCCTTTCATGACAATTAATATCGAACTGACTTCGAGCAATCAAAACCCGGCTGAAAATCTTTTAGCGGCTATTGATTCACTTGATTTTACGACGAGCGGGCTGGCTTATCACTTAGCGTGGACGGAGGACCGCAAAAGCTGCCCGAAATAGAAAAATATGATTGAAAAATCGATCGAAATCCTTCACTGTAAAGTTATATGCAAAACCAACCCGTCCAACCTGAGTCTCCTGAACAACTCCTGATGACATTACGAATTCTTTGGGCGGCGATTCTCTCGTCGTCATTTATATTAGTTTTTATATCTTATCAGAACTTTTCGGGTGAAATCGTAGAGTTTGAGGGGATTAATTTATTTTACTTTGTCGCTTTGGCTGTTCTGGTTATAAGCCACATATTGCCCAAAGTTGTTTTCAAGCAGGCACTGGCGCAAGCCCCGAAACCCGCAACTGAAAATCAGATCTTCA
>JANPAD010000533.1:0-5065 GCA_031429735.1 Bdellovibrio sp.
ACTTCGTATTTTCAAACCTCAGCTCCTACACAGAGAGATCCTTACAGCTGGACTCCACCAGCCTCGGCATCAGCAGCCATTTAGACCGCGAAGCTTACATCTTATACCCGAAGTACCGATCGGGGCTCTATGTGCCGCTTAAAGTTGTGAAGTCACTGCTGGTGCAAGGACGGTTGGTATCTGAAGATAACAACTCGGCAAGCTACCTTTACGGTGTCATCGTGAACAGTGAAGGCCAAATATTTTCCGATAACTTTTTTACCGACGATTCCGGCAATTTCGTGGTCGAAGGGTTGTCCTATGGCCTCTATCAAATCGTTTTGGCTGACCCCCGCTTGAAAAAAATTACCTTTGAAATTGAGGCACCTCAAGACGCTAAGCAGAACGACGACTTAGATAATACAGGTCACGCAGATGCAACTGAATTTGACTTGGGCACTTTGAAAATAGAGAAAGAGACGGGAACCTAATGATTTCAAAATTTATTCACATAATTGCCTTTCTACCTGTCGTATTTGCGACGAGCAAAGCGTTAAGCTGCGGACAGGGTCTTTCGATGAGCATTGGCAATACGCCTTATAACTTCGCTTCAGGCGGAGCTCCGACCATTCCGGTCACGGTAACCCGAAATTCAGGTGGCGGCTCAAATAATTCATGCAGCTTTTTTATAGTTATCGATAATGGAGCCACCGGCACTTCTTGTACGACGCGCCGGTTGACGCTCGGCCAAGAGCCTTACCCGATTCAGTTTTATAGCGATCCGGCTCATCGCACTTATGTCATCAAACCATTCGGGCCGGGCTTGTCCACCACGGATGTGGTCAGCGGTCAGTTCAATTCTCCGGGCCTAAGCCCCGCGATCGTCAATTTTTATCCCTTTTTGGATACCTCGCTTTATCTGCCGAGCGGTCAGTACAGTGAAATGTATTCGATCTCACTTTATATGGGCGCACCCGGCAACGCCGTTTTACAACAAACACTGAATGTAAATTTCAGTTACACAAACGGAAAAAAAGCCGATCTTTCGTTCGTTGAAACCGGGGCGGTATTTAACATGAACAGAGCCCATCAGGACTATAACTTCGGTGAACTTGTGACCGGCGCACAGAAAGCGTTTGATTTAATTTTAAAATATAATTCAGGTTACCAAATTTCAATGAAATCGCTTCATTCGAATCGACTTTTCAATTCTTCAACAAACACCTTCATTAGCTATAATTTAAACCTTAACGGTCAGCCCTTCGCACTGACCGATGACTATCAGGTGGTCCAGGCAAGTGTCGGCACGTCGTCCGCTAACGGCTTGCGGCTGCCGGTTAGTGTTGCAATCGGGAGCGTGAGCGGAGCGAAGCCGGGTAAGTATACGGATACGATTATGATTAGCGTTCTATCTAACTAGAAAAGTGACCGGGGGGAAAAATTAAATTCCAATATATAGTTTTGCCTCTTTTTTTAGGCCTCTCTATTTCACCGATTCTGAAAGCGGCGGAAAGCTCTGCATTGTCGGATGTAAATAATGAGGCCGAACTTTCGGAAGAAGTTGTGAACAAAGCCGTTGCAAAAAAAGTTTACAAACAATCAAACGTAACAAGCTACGAGCAGTTGGTCCCGTCAGAATCGAATGAAAAATATGCGTCCTTACAGCCGGTCACCTTGTTGAAAGCGGACCGTTTAAGTTTCAATGTCGGTGCTGAAATTGTTCAAAATGAGACCTATTATTCAAGCACCGGCGCTTTGATTGGGGGCCAATATTTCTTCGATGAAACTTGGGGGCTGAGTTTAGCGGCGACGGTCTATAGCTCTACTCCGACCTCTCAGACAAACAACTTGAAAGAGATTCAGGCCGCTAGTACGGATCAAATTTCGGCCTTAAAGAACAAACTCCAAGCCGATCTCTATTTTGTGCCGTTTTATGGTAAGTGGTCGTTCGCCGGTCAAACAATTATACCTTTCGAACTTTACTTAAAGGCCGGCGTATTTCAAGTGACAAATCAATTCACTGAAGCTGCAACCGGGTTTGATCTCGGGATCGGACAAATCGTTCCGCTCAATAGCAACAGTTCGATTGACTTATCTGTCCAGTTGTCGCGCTACAAACAAGCAAGCATTTCAGCGCAAGACAGACTGACTAATTCTGTTTCATTTCTAGTTTCATTTAGTTTCTTTCTTGCTAAACGAATCGAGGTGAATAAATGAACCGCCTACTTATTTTGATCGTTAACTTGGGCTTAACGGCTTTTATTTCGCAGGCCTCAGCCGAAACTGAAGTTGAATTGGGGACCCGTCTTTATCATGAAAGAAAATGGGCTGAAGCAGCCCAAGTCTTGCATCAGTTTGCTGAAACACACCCTGAGCAAAACGAAGACTACTTTGCGGCTGAGTATTATCTAGGATTAAGTTTATTCGATCTGAAGCTCTATGTCGCCGGTAGTAATCCGATGATTAAAGTTGTCCGCAGCACTTCAAAAAAGTACCGCAAGGAGGCGCTTGAAAAGCTTATCTCGATGTCAGGACATTTAAAAAATCAAAAGTTGCTGGAATTTGCCATTTCTGATTTGCGCGTCGGCGACCTTAAAACGATGTCGAACGATGTTTTTGAATTTAAAATGGCCGAACTTTATTACGATAATGCCCAGTATGATCAAGCCATCAATTACTTAAAACAAGCCCTGCAGAGAGCGCCGGATCAAGAAGCCGAGCTCAATTTGCTGGCGCTGAGTTACTTGAAAAAAAATAATACGTCGTTAGCTATCGAAGTCTATTTGCAGCTTTTATATATCTACAATAAAAGAAACGAAAGCGACGACCTGAAAGTTGATTTCACGACTCTTAACCTGGCCCGGGCCTATTTTCAGCAAAAAGAGTACTCGAAAGCCGTTGAAATTTATAACCGGTTGCCAAAAAAAGGCGAGGCCTACCGCCAAAGTTTAAAAGAGCTAGCATGGTCGTACTTGTTTATGGGACAAATGGCGAAAGCCATCGGAGTTCTTGAAACAACCCATACACCTTACTATGAAAACTATTTTGAGCCTGAGTCGCTTTTCTTACGAGCCATCTTATTGAATGGTATGTGTCAGTTTGAAGAGGCCGAAGCCGCAATTCAGGTTTTCGATGAAAGCTACGTGAGTCTTATCAATATTTTGCATACCTGGAGCGCCCGACGAGTTGATGGAAAAGAGTCCATTTCAGAAATTGAATTTACGCTTGAGGCTTTAAAAGACGAGCGCCACGGCCAATTCAAAGATAAAAAGCAGAAAATATCATATGGTGGGCACATTCCATTTAAAGTAACGCGCACACTATTGCTAGATTACAGACTTGCAAACAGTTATGAGACATTTTTACAGATTAAGTCAGAACGCATTTCAGCCTTGAAAATTTTCAGCCATGAAGAGAAACAAATTTCTTTTAAAGCCTTTTTAGAAAGTATCTATGTGGTTCAACTGAACGACTTCGAGAATCAGGTCGCCGTTACGTTGTCTAATTTGTTGATGAAAGTGCAGAAGGATCTGAATTTCTATAAAGATCAATTGGCCTTTGTTTCCTATGAAATTACGGAGACCCGAAAAAAAGAACTGAAGCAAAAAGTCATTGATACAAATTTAGAAAGTTTAGGAGTTGCTTCCGAAAACAAAGTGGTCATAAGCAAAAAAAAGAAAAAATCCGGCTACCAGGTTTGGGCTTTTGATAGTGAGTTCTGGAAAGACGAACTCAATACTTATGAATATAGCGGAAAGAATAAGTGTACTGCCGACGAAACCGGGGCCGGAGCCGGAGTAAAAAGTGGAAAATAGATTGAGAGGCCTTACCTTTTTGGTTTTCGGTTACTTTTTTATGATTCAGAATACGGCCTTTGCTGACAACACCGACGGATCAGCCGCCACATCAGTGGCTTATATACTTTTGGCGGATCCGGCTGATATCGACAGTTCTCAAGCGGTGCTTAACCCTCATATCAAATTTGCAAAAAAAGTAAGATTTGATTTCGAATCCGGTGTTTTGGGTGATGAGCTGATTGCGAACGCCAATTATACTTTGGTTCGTTGGGCCTATTATGCCCAAGATGATCTAAGTTACGGTATAGGCTTTCGTTTGCGCACAGGTGGCCTAACCCCGGATAGCGAAGAGTTGCAGGCCCAAAACCCTCAGCTCGCTTTATCGGTCGCCCCGAAACCTACGACCACCGTTTTTGTTTCACTGGGTTATAATTTGCTGTATGGAAAGCTCGGCTTTTCTGAATCAAAATCGATCAATACGATCACACAGCTCAATACTGATTTCGGCTTACAGACCTTTGGAAATGTGAAGAGACCCATCTTACAACTTTCCTTTAGCCAGCTTTTTTTTATCGACTCGTCTATTGCGATAGGTGTGAATTTGGGGCTATCGGTCGGTGAAGTGACCGACCCAACATCAACAAATCTGAATTCAAGTTTGCCTGCTCCGAATGATGATCAATTCAATTCTAAAATACTGTTTGGAAAGTCGATCGGGATCAATTTAAATGTACTGCTTTAATTTAAACTTCTATTTATTTTACAAGTGTTGGTGTTGATGAAAAATCCTCTAATATTGGCGTTAAGTGTTTCATTGTCTTCATTAGCCTTCGGCGATTCGATTGAGAATCAGACAAAAATGGGAGACTTGGTGAAACAAGTCAGTCAAACACTTCATAGCCCGCAGAGTCACCAAGTCGAGAAAGAAGATGAAGTATTAGTCGGGTACAAAAATGTGGCGGCTCGTATAAGCGATGGCAAGCGCATTGACAAGAACCATTATAGCAGCCAGAAAAACTTAAACATCGTTAAACCGCCGAAAAACTCAAAAAATAATTCACTTGAGCTAAAAAGTGGAACTTTGAGTGCATACGAAAAAGGGCTCGATTATCAGATCAATGGGCTCTTTACTTTAGCTAAAAAATTTAAAAATGATGGCCGTCGTGGCGGAATATGGCTACGCCTGGCTGAGTTGTATATTGAAAAAGCCAACCTTGTTAATGATCACCAGCAGGATGTCTACGATCAGAACCTTAAGAAATTTCAAAAAGGCCTTGTGAAAAATAAAC
>JANPAD010000534.1:0-2708 GCA_031429735.1 Bdellovibrio sp.
GTATTTGCGGTTCAACGTATTTTTAAAATTAACTCTTCTTTCGATACCCCAGTAAAACTTAGTTGTCAGTACATACTCGTTACGGGTCAACCCGACTTTTTTTAGAGCCTCACCCATAATAGTTTCAGACTGACCGTTCGAATAAACTTCGGCATTGTCGAAGAAGTTAACACCCTGATCGAAGGCATACTTAATACAGTCTTGCGCGGCACTTGTGTCGACTTGTTTACCGAAGGTCACCCAAGATCCAAATGAAAGAGCGCTGACCGATAAACCTGAATCACCTAATTTACGAAATGGCATTGTCATTTTGAAGCCTCGCTTGTAGTCATGAATATAAGTTAAACAACTGCAATCGTCATGGTGTTGTACGTCGTATTATAAATGAATTTTGATAGAATAAAAGCGCCAGCCGAAATGCCGTGCACATGATTGAACCTACGGCGGAGGCCGTGCTCAAAATAGAAAATTTTGATCGCAGTCTATGTTCTTTCCCTCTTTAAAAGCGGTGTTGAACAGTCTGCATCAATAGATAAAGCTCACCCTCTTCGCTCATTATTAGCCTTGTCGTTGGGCTGATAATTGACGTCGATTCGAGTTTCGCGCAAAACTTCGTCTGAACTTCTTTGCAGAAGAACTTAGGCTTTACACTCTATGATCGGATCGTTGAAGATCCTGTTTTTAAGTTTCAAATACACTTCGAGCTATGGTTGAGATCTTTCGATCAACCTCTCACCTTTTGTATTTTCGTCGTTTTCAGGCTTAAGGCACACCACTCCCCCGGCGTTCTTTTGCAAGTGACGCTTTTGTCGAGTTGGATTTTTTAAACCGCTACTTTAAATTTTCGGATCATTCGTCGTTGATGTCTTAAAGGCGCACCAATCCATTTGAAATAACTTTCATATTAAAGAACTCTATTTCATAAACCATGCTTGAATAATTTGTGACCCTACACTTCTTACGAAGGGTTTTTCACTCTTACTTTAAGATTTCAGTCGTTAGAGTCTTTACTATTAAGGTTTTTTTAATTACCCTGGTAGTACTTCATCAGACCTATCGAACTAAAATCTTACTAGCCTAACAGTTTCAATGCTAATTGCTGTTGCGTATTCGCCTGCGCTAATACTGAAGTCGCTGCACTCATCAAAATGTTATTTTTGGCTAAAGCAGTCGATTCTGCCGCAATATCAGTATCACGGATACGAGAGTTAGCTGCCGCAAAGTTTTCTTCAGCTGTTGCCAATGACTCAGAAGTCGTTTGCAAACGATTTTGAAGCGCACCCAAGTTCGCACGTGCAGAACTGATAAACGCTAAGCCTTCGTCAATGAAAGATAAACTCTCTTGTGAAGACAGCTTTGTCGACACGTTCAGTTCATTCATTCCCAAAGATTCCAGTGTCGCATTTCCAAAACTTGCATCGAAGCTGATACGGTCATTCAATGGATCATTGTAGTTACCAACTTGGAAGTCGAGCACTCCACCGGTACCGTTCAATAGATTTGTACCATTGAACTGAGTTGTTTGCGCAACACGTTCGATCTCTTCTTTGATTTGCTGATACTCAACATCTACTAAAGAGCGTTCACGGTCTGAAATCGTGTCTGAAGAAGTCTGGATTGCAAGCTCGCGCAAGCGCACCAACATATTTGATACTGTACTTAATCCACCCTCTGCAACGTTCACGAGTGAAATACCATCATTCGCGTTACGGTTGGCTTGTTTAAAACCACGAATTTGTGCTTTTAAACTTTCAGAGATGGCAAGACCTGCGGCATCGTCTGATGATCTGTTAATACGGTAGCCTGATGATAACCTCGCCATTGTCGTCGAGATCTCGTTCCCTGTTCCGTATAGGTTTTTCTGCGCGTTAATTGCATTAACGTTCGTCGCTATTCGAAGCCCCATAAATATCCTCCTTGTACCTTTCGTCCATGAAGCGGTCTATCCTTAGACTGCTTTTGTTAATCGCCAAAAATCCATTTTTCGGCATTTAAAAAACATAAAATATTAAAGAACCCAAAATTAGGGTCAGGCCACGTAGCCGGGGCCTGACCCCCTCATTCCTCGCAGGAATTCGTCCGTTTCACATCAGCGTCGTCACTTGCACGGGCAAGAGTCCCCTAACTTCGACTAACCCTTATTTAAAAGGGCTAAGGCCTGTCCAGGTTGCTGATTCGCTTGAGCAAGAACCATCGTTCCTGTCTGAAGCATAATGTTATTTTTAGCCAGCTCAGAACTTTCCTCTGCAATATCAGCATCTTTGATACGCGAGTTAGCTGCCGAGTAGCTTTCTAAATTATTTCTAATATTCTCAGTCGTCGTATTCAGACGGCTTTGAATCGAACCGAACGATGCACGTAATTCACTGACACGTGACATGGCATCGTCAACTAGCGCTAACGAGTTTTGTGCGTCGTCTTTAAAATCAACGCCGCTGTTTTCAATACCCAATGAAGTCGTTCCTACATCCGCCATCGCCGGATCAAAACTGATACGGTCAACTGTCGGAACATTTCTTGTATTCACTTGAAAATCAATTGTCGAACCTGAACCATTCAAAAGCTTCACGCCATTGAACTCAGTTGCACTTGAAATACGGTCAATCTCTTCGAGGATCTGTTTGTATTCCAGACCTACTAATTTACGGTTATCATCATTGATCGTGTCTGAAGCGGCTTGTACACCCAACTCACGTAAACGGATCAAC
>JANPAD010000535.1:0-5856 GCA_031429735.1 Bdellovibrio sp.
GCCGCCCGTTGTATCTAAAATATTAAAACTGGCGCTGGTGCTCAGCATATTGTTACGACTTAAAAAGAAACTGTAACCCTGGACCGAATCTCCTAAATTGCTACGGGTGTAAAAATCAGTATCAAAATCATAGGCTCTTACCACGATATCTTCAGATTCTTCCACTGGTGCGGGTGAACCCTGATAAATACTGAACAGACAACTTTCAACGGGCCCGGGCGGAACATCATCTGCATCAGGAACTTCCGCAACCAGCGCCGGCGGTGGCGGTGCCTCAGCTGGAGGTGCTAGAGGAGCCGCAGCAGGCACTACGGCTGCTTCTTCTTGATCCGGAACTTCTTCGATTTCAAATGAAAAAACTGTCGGCGCGCTTAAAACGACAAATAGACTTAATAGTAATGTTGAGTACTTCATCATGGCTTAACACCCCTCACAATGCTCGTGTCGGAACGAAGCTTCAATATCTTGAGAATGTCTAGCTCTCTGATGGCTGAAACAAATGATTTATCAAAATGGTACGAAAACGGGCCGGGCATCGAGGCCCTAGGCCCAGAACTTCCATTTGAACTTTAGCTTTTTGTGCTCGAGCATGTCGCGCCAGTCGATGAAAAGCACCACCAGCATAATCACAAGCCCTGCTCCCATAAAAATAAGACTTTTCGAATCAAGCGAACCTTTGTAAAAATCGCTCAAATTTCGGATGGCGTACTTTCCTGAAAGCACCATGATGCCATCGCCGATCAACCCGCCCAGAAAAAACGGTGGAAATACATAAAGTCTTCGCACCTTGGCAAGACCCACGGCCGTAAAAAGTGCCGTCGTTGAGAGTGGCAACACTGAATAAAGAAAGACGAATAAAAAGACCGGGCCCGGTTTGCCTGAAAGTCTTTTGCCAACAAATTCGAGATCTGTTTTCTTCGACTGACCTATTGTTTTTTCGCCAATCCAGGGCACGATATAAGAACAATAGATGAATCGGCCAGAACTTGTACCGAACGCTCCGCAAAGCAAAACCCACCACGGATTCAGGTCGAATTTTAACATGATAAAAAGCATGGCCATCCACGCCGGTGGGGCAAAGATCGGGATGCAATCAATGAGAAGAGCTGCTAAATAAACGAGTGGGTAACCCAAACCTGCCATCAGAAACAACTTACCTGAACGATGTTGGGTTCGTGTGAAGAGCTCTACCTATAAAAATTGACCGGTTTAGGCCTAAAATAGCGGGATTTAGCGAAATTCTGGTTCCGTATTCGACTTTTTATGCTAGTTATACGCTCATGAAAAAAGCTCCTCAAAAACCCAGCCTTCTTGTTGAATTGACCAAACGTAAAATGGAAGCGCAAAAGTCCGGCGCAACGGCGGAGTCTTTACGTAAGTTTCAACCAAGTAAACCGCGTAATACGAATAATTCAAATGTAGGTCCCGCATGGGGCGGACGAAAAGGAAATTAGTCACCTTTTGAATTTTTCGAAATCTCTGTCTTACGAGCTGGTTCGCGCCCTTGCGCAGAGCTCATCACAACGTTCGTTAAACCGATTGCCCGCATGCGCCTTTACCCATATCCAAGTGATCTGACGGTTGGCTATCAACTCATCTATCCCAGCCAACTGGTCTTCATGAGCTTGAGGTCTTTCATTCGCCGAATTCACAGCATTAATTAAAATTCTTGAATCTGAATAAAGGCGTGCCTTTGTACCCGCCTTGACATACCTCAACGCCTCAATCGCCGCCTGAAACTCCATGCGGTTGCTATTGGCTTTGCTGACGCAGCCCGAAGCTTCATGAAGTATCTTCTCGCCTTGAGTAATAACGAAAGCCCATGACCCCCACTTACCTTTTTGGCTGCCGTCAGTGTAAATATGGAGCTCGGTTTTGAATATGTCAAAAAGCCGAGTTAGTGCTTTAAAATTCATACTTCTAATCTAAACTTGATCACCAAAAGTTCAACGGAAAGTTTTGGTGAAACTATTAGTCTGCCCTGCGTTTCAATTTAAGACATAACTCCATTAAGCAAGCCAGTTGGTTTAAGGCGCGTTAAGTTTAGGCCGATGGTAAATGATGAATTTAAATATTTTTGCAAAAGCTCATGCCCTGCCCGTGTTGCCGACATCGGCTTCAGATTTTTCAAAACAGATTTTTAAATTTTTGAGTGTTCAGCTTTTAACAATTACTGTGGTTATCAGTATTTATAAATGGGCCGGTGAACACGAACTACGTGATTTACAATACGGGCTGTTTTTTGCCTTGTTGTTAGTTGAACTTTTCGTTTTCAGAATATTTAAAGCGGAAATTGATATTCGCAGACGCTTACTTAATTTGTACCCAGAAGCCGAATTACCCAATCAACTGCACGTCGGATTATTAACTTGGACACCCTTATTTTTTATACCCGTTACGGCGCATCTGATGCTAGCTCATGCAAAGCCACAACAATCTGTACCGTGGATTTATCGAAACAACAGATTTGTCGTTGCCTTCATTTTATTAACCCAATTATTTACAGTCGGCTTTGCCGCCCTTAAGTCACCTCAAGCCGGAGTGCTGACTTCGCCCTCAACGGCTTACATTGCAAATATCTCGAGAACCGTCGAGCAATCACTTAAAGCCAGTCAACGCATGAAAAAAATGGCGACTGACGGACAAAAGCCTGCATTTGACAGCTATTTCATGCAAGGCGATCTCAATTCGACTAAAATGATTTTAGGCATGGCCGCCTACTTTTCTGCTGTTGAAAAATACCAGTCCAGAATTCCGGCGACTGACAATGACGATGACAAAATGGAAGCTCTGAAAGAATTGATTCCCTACTTTGCGCATTGGAACCCACGCCGATCAGCGCTTGCTGATATTTCATTTATATCGATGTTAACGCCGGCGGCTTTGGTCGAAGCCGCGCTTCTTGCCCTCGTTGACATGACCGTGGCCGATGTATCTGCCGCTAAGGTCGCTGCCGCAACTGAACAGTATATTAAAAAGCAACCCAACAGTGCGCCTCTTTTAGCCGAGCTTTACAATACGCCATTGTACAAGTCAGCCCAAGCAAGCCAACAAAGTCGTTTCTTAAAATACCTCGAAAAGTTGAATTAGCGGGAATAAAAAGACTTATTGCAGTTCAATGGCGCTGTAGTTGAGGTGCGTATTCATCATGTATTTAAAATCAGCCTTAATCTTATCAGCACTTTGAACAGAATTGAACAACCGCACTTCGTCTAACTGCCCATTGAAATTTCCACCGGCTACGGCCATACCGAGGCGGTCGAAGGTTCGCCCGGCCGCAATTTCTCCTGAAGTGCCGGTTCCTGAATTTGTCAGTCTTCCGTTCACGTAGAAAGACGTCGCTCCGGTTGTACTGCGTGTGATGGTGACATGTCTCCAGGCATTGTTATTGATGACAAAATTAGAATTGGCCGTCCAGGTGTTGCCCACCCCGATGGCGATCGACCCATCAGAAACGCCGGCAACGGTAAGCGGTATAATGCCGAAGAAAATATCGTCCGTACTTCCCCCAACCTCAATACCAGTAATTGCGGGAGCTTGCCATGTGTTGTTTGAGCCCGTTTGCGAGGTTCGCATCCAGCATGAAAAGGTTGAGTTATTGCCGATCACCGGCTGCAAGTTGGTGTTAATCGTAACGTAGTCCGAACCGTTGCTTAAGTTTACGCTGTCACCGATCACTCCTACAATACGTGTTGGAGCCGGCGAGCTGGTTGAGCCGTTACGCGCATTTGAGGTTGAATCTAAATATTGCGGAGCTGAGCCTGACGGATTTTCATTTACATGCCAAACAGCCCAGTAACTTGTCCATACACCTGTTTTATTCTGAGCATCTAAAGCCGCCGGGTTATTATAATACATATAAAAATAACCCTTCTCAGATGTCGCGGATACTGAGGGAATTCTGACCCAAACTTGAGATGTATCTCCGTTTGTCGCATCCCATCTTTCAATTTCATAATCGAGACTGGTTGTTTCATCTGAAGCCACAAACCTCACATCTGCGCCATTCGTTTTAAAGTCAGAGTAGGTGATAACACTTGAATCTAATGTGACTAAAACAGGTTGGTTAGTAAACGCTGAGGTTTGATCTAAATTATTTATGTCGATGCGAATACGTTTCCCCCAACTTATATTAAACCAGCTGATCGTAGGGTTAAATAAAATACTTTCACTTGATGAAGTATAAGAAGTTGCAGACGCCGTGGCCGTCACCGTCTCAGCCGATAAATTGAGTGTATAAACAGTCTTTAAGTATTGTCCTGCTGTCACCGTAGTGCTGGTTATACTCGTCGTACATGAAGCATTGGAGTAATAGACATTCGAGCCCGTTGTAGAAAGATTAACAGTTAAATCAGCGGTAACTGCAGAGCTCAGCCCGGTCGCATCGGCCGTGTAAATATTAATTGCATAACAAAAATTCGTCTTCGCTTGGGCCGGAGCATACATAACAAGCAGGTTCGGATTACCGGTAAAATAGACGTTCTGCGTCGCTCCAACTAAACCCGTAGCTGAAGCCACGATGATACCCGACTCATTGGCGGTCGCTGTTCGTATCCATACATTTTGCGAGCTTGTGCCTATCGCAATCGAAACTGAAGTCGTCGTCGTCGCACAGGTGTTAGTCGTGTAGTAAACAGGATTATTTGTATTATTAACAGTCAAACTGACTGTCACCGCAGGGCTCACGTTGATGGGAGTGCCTGAATTATCCTGCGCCTGTACAGTTAATTGAGTACAAGTATTAAATCTAATAAATGACGGTGGGCTGACCCAAACTAGGCGCGTCGGCGTGGTGGTAAATGTAGCGGTTAACGGACGAGCCGCCGTTTGTGATGATGTGCCATCAAAATAAGTAATATTCGTTGTCGCCGTACGAGTAACGGCCGTGGCCTCACTTGCAGTCACGACAAAAGTACAAGCGCCAAAACCCACCAAAGTAGCTGTGCAATCCCCGCCGGTACCCGGAAAAGGACCGCCCTTAAAGGTGTAGGTGGCTGGGCTTGAACCTGTAAATGCAGCGCCTGCGATGCTCGTAACTTGTGAGTAAGTCGTGTTTGTCAGCGTAAAAACTTTGTCAACGGGCGTGCCCGCAGCCACTGTGCCGTAGTCATAAGTAACGGCATCAGAAATAACCAAGGCTCCACGTTTAGCGCCCCAAAAGCCCATAGGTATAAAAACTTGCGCAGAAGCGCTCAATGCAAAAAATATGTGAATCAGACCAACGTACAGGCGCATACCCAAATTATACCTAAGTCTATGAGAATTCACAAATCGTTATGCTAAATAGTTAAAACAAATTTAGCTAAGGCCTCTTCCTGGATCGGTAAGCAAAAAAAGTACAAACAGGACCTGCAGGTCTTCGCCCGATCGGCCGATGTTTACCCATTCAAATCAAAGGAGAATTTATGTGGCAAGCACAAGTATGGGTTAAGTGGAATGAACAAGCACCGAGAACACAGGATTGGAACTGGCTCAAAGAGTGGAGCGAAGTGCACACGGCCTGGTCTGTGATGGGTGACTGGGATATGCTTTTAACAATTCTAGCAGAAACTCCGCAAGACGTCGAAAATTTTATCTGGAATAAGCTCCGAAAAAAAGAATGGGTGGCGAACACACACACCACTTGGGCCAACCAAGTCTGGAACAATCCTGACTGGAACTGGAAAAACGCGGGTTAGTTCGGCGCTGAGAAACCAAAACCAACAAAATTTCTGCACCGGTGTTTCAACTTGAAACACCGAAACCGCACCAAATCGATTATCTCAATTTTATCCACTGCGCACGAACTGTTGAACTTCTGCACGTTGGTTCTCGACCTCTTCGCCCAAGACCTCCAATCCGGCCTCACCGCCGCCG
>JANPAD010000536.1:0-4201 GCA_031429735.1 Bdellovibrio sp.
TACTTTAGTTTGATCTAAAACGAATTTTTCGCGGTCCACTTCAAGACCTTCCCATTTTTTAATTTTCACTTCAGGACGAATATCAAAAATAGCGGTAAACGAAAAATCTTTTGTCTCAGACGGGTCTTCGAATTCAAACTCAGGATAGTTGATTGGATCGACGTTCGATTCTTTTAATGCTTTCGGATAATGCGCTTGGATCAAATCCTGAGCCACGTCACCTTGTACGCGGTCTTTGTACATCGTTTTGATCGTAGCAATTGGAGCTTTACCTTTACGGAAGCCTTTAATTTCAACTTGGCGTTGAATTGAACTATAAACTTTGTTGAACGCTGATTGAACTTCAGTCGATGGGATTTCGACATTCAGTTTACGTTGCAAGCCTTCTGTTACTTGAATTTGAGCTTTCACAGTATCTCCTTAGTGTGCTATTTTATCTGAAATTACAAACAGGCAAATTAGGGTATAATTTAGGCAAAAGCAATGGTAAAAAAAGCACATCTAGTCACAGGTAAAGGAGGAGTCGGCAAATCGCTGTTTTCAGCAGCTCTCGCCTATAAACTAAGCCTAGAAAATAAGCCTATTCTGCTAACTGAACTCAATGAGGTCAGTTTTTATCGCGAATACCTCGATTTACCCGATTTAAGCTACAAACCCATGCCCTATAAAAAGAACCTCGATGTGGCGCAATGGTCTCATGACGATTGCCTCCGTGAGTACGCCCTTCATTTGCTCAAAATTGAAAGTCTTTACAAACTTTTCTTCGAAAACCCGGTGACGAAAAGCCTCATTCAAATTGCTCCGGGGCTACACGAGTTAGCCCTCATGGGTAAGCTCACCTCTTCGCCGCGCCGTCATGGGCCGCCTATGCCTTACGATCAGATTGTCGCCGATTCGTTTGCCACGGGTCACTTCTTGGCGCTGATGCGTTCAGCCGGTGGGTTGAACGAAGCCATCAAGTTTGGCCCGATGGGCGAGCAGACCAAAAGTATCGATACTTATCTGCGTAATTCTGAATTCACGCAAATCCACATCGTCACGTTAGCGGAAGAGTTGCCGATTACTGAAACGATCGAGCAAGCCTTGTTGCTTAAAAAAGAATTCGGACTTCAAGCTCAAATTTATCTGAACAAAATCGTCAGTCTCGATGAAGCGGAAATCTCACAGGCTCCATCCGTTTTACAAGCTCCGATGAATGACATATTAGCGAACCAGCAAACCGCGCGAAAAAAATTGTCGGCAGCCGGCCTTCAGTTTCAAGAATTGCCTTTCGTATTTAAAACGCGCGCTGAAGACTTGATTCAATCCCTGCAAGAAAACTTAAGAGGTCATGTGTGATCTCGTTACAAAACACAACGAAAACTTTAATCTGTATTGGGTCAGGCGGAGTGGGAAAAACCACTATGGCGGCTTCCATAGCGGTCGGGCTGGCCACTGAAGGAAAAAAAGTTTTGGTTTTGACGATTGACCCGTCTATGCGGTTGGCACAAACGCTCGGCATCAGCTTAAGCGGCGATATCGAAAAAGTAGCCCTTGGGATGGACGCCAAAGGACAACTTTTTGCCAGCGTCATTGATCATCAAAAAACTTTTGAATGGTTTATCCGAAGCGCTTCGGCCAGCGCCAATACCCATGCTAACGTAGACGCTTTAATCAAGAACAAACTTTATCAGCAACTCTCGGGACGATTAAGCGGATCTCAAGATTTTACCTCGCTTGTGAGTTTGTACCGCCACGTTCAGTCTGGTGAATATGATCTGGTTATTTTAGATACACCGCCATCACAACACACTTGGAACTTTTTACGTGCACCGGAAAAAATAGCGATGCTATTTAATTCAGGGGTCGCAAGCTGGTTCCGTCAAAATCCCGATGAAAAACCGGGCCTATTCAAGCGCGTCTTGAACGTGGGCACGACCCAGGTTTTGAAAGCGCTTGAAACTTTAACTGGTTCGCAATTTATGAAAGAATTGTCGGCATTTTTCAGGGCCGTGCAAAAATGGGAAGGTCCTCTTGAAAATTATATTTCAAACTGCCACCGCGTTTTAACCGCTTCGACGACCGAGTTTTTGCTTGTGACAGCGCTAGATAGTTCTCGTCTGGTTGAGGCTCAAAAACTCAGTCGTGAAATTCTGAAACATGGCTACAAATTGACCTCCGTGGTCATCAACCGTGTGCCGGAGTGGGTTAATTTGAGTGCAACGGACCAGAATTCTTTGTCACCGCGATTGAAAGAATTGATCGGCTATTATCAAAGTCTCGAAAACGACTTAACAAGCCGCTTAACTCAGTTGAAAAAGAGTCTAAATATATACAAATGTGCAGAGTTAAGACAGAATAGTGAAAATGTCGAAACTCTTTTACAAAATCATCAGCAAATTCGCCCTCTTTAGTTTTTTAGTGTTGAGCCTCAGCGCCTGTTCACTTTTATCCGTAGATGATGAGTCTGAAACAGAAACTCCGGTTGAAGCGCCCAAGGTTGTTGTTTTAACCGAACGTGAACAATATTTTGCGCAAGCCGAAGATTTTGAAAAACGGCTGAAGCAAGAAGAGGCCCTGTCACTTTATTTTAGAATCACACGCGACACAACGCAAGAACACGACCTCATCTATCAGCGCTCTTTACTGGGCATCGCACGCATTTATGAAATGACCGACCAATCCGAAAAGGCCATTTTGGCTTTGGCTGAATTGCAAAAAGACGGAACGACGGTCATAACAAGACCGGCTCTGCAAATTTCGCTCATGAAGAATCATTATCGCGTGACGAATTACTATCAGGCTCAAAAAATTAAAGCCGATTTAGATAACGATTACAAAATCCAAAGCCTTTCGACCCAAGAGCTCTTCGAAGCTCTATTTAATCAAACTCAGCCCTACTTTGACCGTCATGTTTTCGATGAGCTGCTTTTTATCGGTGATGTCCAAAAATATTTTATCTTCGTCATGGAGACAGGCTCAGCCGATCAGCCGGAAATGATGTCCAACCTGCTACAACTCTACTACGAAAATTTTTTAGAGCAGCTCGACAATCGCCTCTTGAACGGCGACTTAAAGAAAAAACTGATAATATCGTTGATGGACCAATTAACGAAGTTTGATCGCTACAAACAACTGGACAGTGCCGGCACCGCTTCATCTTTAAATAAGTTTTCAAAATTTGCGGCCGACAAAAAACGTCTGCTCACTGAAAGATTGACCAATGATAAATTCTAGCGACACCCATATTAGAGATCACCTACACGACCAGATTTGCCGCAACCATGGCGAAGTTATGAAGTGGTTTCAGAGCTGGGCGAAACAACTCAGCTACCCGATCTATTCAAGCTACGATATTCGCGATTCAGGCTACAAAGTGACGAATGTTGACGCCAATATTTATCCGGCAGGCTTTAACAATATTTGCCCGACCGACAAAGAGACTTCGATTGATCTTTTTAAAAGATACATTAACGTTCACTACCCGACGAACGTTAAAAAAATTCTTCTGATTACCGAAGAGCACACCAAAAATCTGTACTATCTTGAAAACGTTGGCACCATTCATGATTTATTGACAGAAGGTGGCTTTGAAGTGCGCCTTGCGTTTCCGCATGACTTGCCTGAAGTTTTAAACCTTGAGTCAGTGACAGGCCGCAAACTGCAATTCGGCAGTGGCTATCATGAATCAGCCTGGGTGAAAGATTTTGGACCTGATCTTATTATTAGTAATAATGACTTTTCACAATCACTTGAAGAGTGGGGCGCCCAGCTTCAAACTCCAATGAACCCGCCCCGCGAATTGGGCTGGTATCAGCGCAAAAAATCGCGCTACTTCAAAAACTACAACCGTTTGGCCAGCGAGTTATCTGAAATTATTAAGGTCGATCCGTTTTTGATGCGTGTCGAAACTGAAGAGTTTCTTGAATTCGACATCAATAGCGATATCAGTCGCGATCAATTAGCCGGGCAGGTCGATCAGTTTTTGAATGGACTTAAAACCAAATACCAACAAGAAAAAATAGCCCAAGAGCCTTTCTGTTTTGTTAAAAATAATTCAGGTACTTACGGTTTGGGCGTTATTAAAGTTAACTCAGGAAAAGAAGTTAAAGAGTGGACTTACAACGCCCGTAAAAAGATGAAAGCCGCAAAAGGCGGCAAGCAAATCGAGCAAGTTATCATTCAAGAAGGCATTCCTTCGGTGGTGACTGATGACAAGGCT
>JANPAD010000537.1:0-2333 GCA_031429735.1 Bdellovibrio sp.
ATGATGGAAATGTACCAAGCCGGCGAACTCCAAACTTTGATCAAAAAATAAAATGCTTTGCAACCTGGCCATTTGGGACCGCATTCTCAGATTTACGATTGCTGTACTCCAGCTGGCCTATGCGTTTGCCGGAGGCCCGACATGGTTTTGGGTCTGTGGCTTTTATCTTGTTATGACATCGGGTTGGGGACTCTGCCCGATTTACTCTTTTTTCAGGTTTAGAACCCTGAGATAAATACGGATGTTCATGATGCAACAGTTTTTGTCTGATCTTCATCTTAAACCTGAGCAAATTAAAACTGATGCAGCCTCTTTGCAAATTTACGGCAAAGACTGGACGACTTACTTTAACATTAACGCTTCAGCCATCGTGTTTCCTGAAAATACTCAAGACGTCGTATCGGTTGTTAAATGGGCGCGCCAGCACAAGGTTTCACTTGTTCCATCGGGCGGCCGCACGGGCTTAAGCGGCTCCGCCTGCGCTTTGAATGGTGAAGTTGTGGTCTCGTTCGAAAGAATGAACCGCATTCTTGAATTTAACCAAACCGATTCAACAGTTGAAGTTGAAGCCGGGGTCATTACCGAAAATCTGCAAGAATTTGCAGTTTCGAAAAATATGTTTTACCCGGTCGACTTTGCCGCCCGTGGCTCTTCACATATCGGCGGCAATATCGCCACAAACGCCGGCGGCATCAAAGTTATCCGTTACGGTCTCACGCGTGACTGGGTTGTTGGGCTTGAAGTTGTCACCGGTGCCGGTGAAGTTTTAAGTCTGAACAACGGACTGATCAAAAACGCCACGGGGCTTGATTTGCGCCATTTGTTTATCGGCAGCGAAGGCATTTTGGGTTTTATTACCAAAGCACAGATTCGTTTGGCGCCAAAGCCACCTGAATTAAAGGTTCTGGTTTTGGCTCTTGATCGGCTTTCAAGTGTCATGAAAGTTTTCTCTGAATTTAAAAATTCTTGTTCACTTCAAGCCTATGAAATGTTTTCTGAAAAAGCTCTGCAACATGTACTGCATGCGACGGGCATAAGCCGCCCTTTTGATACGGTAACTGACTTTTACGTTGTGTGCGAAGTTGAAGTGCGCAGTCCCGCTGATGAAGAACAATTTATGGGTGTATTTGAACGATGCCTTGAACAAGGCTTGATCTCGGACGGTACAGTTTCACAATCTGAGGCACAGGCCAAAACATTTTGGCGTTACCGTGAAGATATCAGCGAAGCGCTTTCAAGCCGCTCGCCCTACAAAAACGATATTTCGGTCGCCATTTCAAAAGTACCTGATTTTATGGTTGATCTGGATCATGTTCTCTCAACCGCTTACCCGTCTTGGGAAGTCATCTGGTTCGGTCATATCGGTGACGGCAATTTGCACATTAATATTTTAAGACCCGAAGGTATGACCAAAGAGGCCTTCGTGGCTGAGTGCCGCAAGGTCGACGTTTTGGTCTTTCAAGCTGTGCGTAAACAACAAGGCAGCATCTCAGCCGAACACGGCGTGGGGCTGACTAAAAAATCTTTTTTAACTTATACCCGTTCGACATCCGAAATTGAGCTGATGCGCGGAATAAAAAAAGTATTCGACCCCGATCAGATTATTAATCCCGGTAAAGTCATCTAGGTAAAAGAGAACTTTTAACCATAACACCGATCAACTGACGCTGCGCCGGCACAGGGTAACCGTATGTAGGCTGGAAAGATTCACTGACTGAGATATACCCGTCAAGGCCGGCTTCAGCAGTTTTGATTTCGATGTGCCCTGCAGTGCTTGATCTGCAGCGGCTGCGGCAGGTGTTGACGTCGAACGAAGGATTGTTGGCATAAACCAAAATTGAACCCATCGGCGCAAAACGTGGATTCGCTGCCATCAGGCGCGCATAAGCTGCATCATCGAACAAGTTTTTAAAACCTGTGCGAATCAGAGGTTGAATACTTTCCCGAGCCTCGCCACCGGCAAGATAGTTTCGAACTAACCCGGCGCCTTGCAGGGCTTCTTTCACAGCGCGGTAACAGAAAAAGGCATACGACACAGCTTTGGTCACAGGGTCGACGCGTTTTTCAACATACGATTTCACTCTCAGATTCTGACGTGCCTCCTGGATGAGGCGAACGATCAGCACATTGTCTGAATAGGAGCGAAAGCGGTCTCGGATGACCCTAGCCTCTTGAAGAGCCGTCGCACTTAAGCTGGTATCGGTACGGTAAATGCTCGGCCCGGCTGCGGACCGAACCCCGGGGTTTCTTTGCCTTACAGCTTTTTCTGTTCCTTCAATGGACACTTCGAGCGACTCAGGTTCTTGAGCAAAGAATGCCTCATCCGAAACTCG
>JANPAD010000538.1:0-2978 GCA_031429735.1 Bdellovibrio sp.
ATTATCGAACGTAGTCGTGAAATTGGTACTCTGATGGCCATTGGCTTTAAAAAACGCGATGTCACAAAGCTTTTTGTTTACGAGAGTTTGGTTTTATGTACGTTTTCGGTTATGGCCGGCGCTGTGCTGACCTTCATTATATCAGCCATCGTCAATTATATTAATATCCGCTTCAGTCCTCCGGGTGTGGCTGGAGCCATTCAATTTAAATTAGTTTGGAACTTTGTATTGGCGATGTCGTTAACGCTGACGACTTATTTGATTGTGGGAGGCTCAGCCATGTTTGTGATGGTAAGCCGCTCTAAATTGAAATTGATAGATTTGTTACAGGATGCAGGAGCTTAAGCTATGAAAAGCATATTTTTGATTTTACTAACAGTTGCCCGACTGAGCCATGCTGACCAAGCTACAGATCTGCTGGAGGCTTCGGATTTGGGCCGCGGCGGACTTAAACGCGGAATTGAGTGGACTGCGGTTGTCGAAACTGCAGAAAACGGCGAAGAATCAAAACGTGAATTTAAGATAAAAGCGCTAGACCACGATGCTTTTGTTGAGGCCCTTGCGCCTGCCAAAAATAAAGGCGAAGTTTTTCTTTTTAACGACCGTCAGATGTGGTTTTTTAAACCCTCGCTGAAAAAGCCGGTTGCTATCTCGGCACGGCAGAAGCTTTCGGGTCAAGCTTCTAATGGTGACATTGCTTCAACTCACTATGCGCGCGACTACAATGCGACAGTCGAAAAAACTGAAAAAATGGACGGCGCACAGTTTCATGTTCTATTGCTGAAAGCGAAGTCAAAAAACTTAACTTATGATCAGATCCGCTACTGGATTAATGATAAAACAAGATTAGCCATGAAGATTGAGTTTTTGACTTTACAGGGGCAGCCGTTCAAGTACGGATACCTCGAATATAAAAATACTTTGGCTGTTAATGGGACAAGTATTCCGTTTGTTAGCGAGCTGAGGATTGTCGATGCTAAATTTGAGAACAATAAAAGTATTATCCGTTATCAGAAACCTCGCTTGATCGATCATGCGGCTTCAATTTTTAATTATAACAACATGACGAGATAATATGATTTTTTTAACAATTGCTTATCGAAATGTGAGAAAAAACTGGCGCCACTCGCTGTCAGCGCTTCTTTCTATTTCAGCGGCATTTGTATCACTGGTTTTGTTTGATGGATATATCAGCGACCTTAAGGATATGTATGTGGACTCATTCAGGCATCGCTCGATGCTGGGTGATTTGATTATAGAAAACCCTCAAATTCATTCGAAAGAAGGTCTTGCGGACCCTGACAAATTTCGCATCACGAAAGCTCAGCAAGAGCAAATCAATGATTTCTTGAACGTAAAATCAGACGAAGTAAAAGCGCGTATTCGCTCTATCAGTTTTCAAGGTGTTGTAACGAACGGTTTGCAGTCATCGATTATCATCGGACGCGGTTATGATGTGAAAGAGGGCGAGATCATGCGCGGAGCGGGTTGGTCATGGAATACAACATTCGGACATCCGTTGCATGTGAAGCAGATTGAAAACTCGGCCGTCATGGGCCAAGGGCTGGCTCGCCGCTTGGCTTGTCAGTGGACTAAAATTAAAAACTTTAATACATTCAGTGGCGGTTACGAGCCGGTTGAGCGGCCGTTTGGTTGCCCACGTTATGATGTACAAGTTTCTGTGATGACTGCGGATGGACAGTTGAACGCAATGGATTTACAGCTAGTGGGTTTAATAGATGCCGGTTACCGTGACATTGATGATCGCTACTTGGTGACTTCTTACGAAACGGCGAAACAGCTGATTAACAGTGAGTCAGTCGACATGATGTCGGTGATGTTGAACAAGGCCAGTTATCAATCGCGGTTTATCGAAACGATGAACCGCAAACTCAGCGAATGGAATATGCCTTTACAAGCGATGAGTTGGGTAGATCATCCAGTCGGTGAAACGTACCTGAAAACTGTGGGCCTGATGACAATTTTCAGAAACTTTGTGGTTATCGTAATTCTCGTCATTTCAGTTTTGTCTGTCATTAACACTTTGGTTAAAATTATCAAAGAACGCAGTCGTGAAATCGGCACTCTTCGCAGCCTAGGCTTTCATTCACGGCAGGTGCTGAAGATGTTTGTTTATGAAACATTGATGCTGACGTGTCTTGGAGTTTTCATCGGAATGGTGGCATCAGGTTTGATTACGGTATTTCTAAATGCAATTCAAATTCGTTACAAAGCAGGCATGCTGTCAGAACCGGTTTTGTTTAGAATACGTTTTGCGCTAGGTGATTACATGGGGGCGTTTTCGCTCTTGTTGTTCGTCAGTGTTTTAGCCTGTCTGTATGCCACACGCAATGAGCTCAGAAAAAAAATAGTGGACAACTTCATGCATGCTTAGCGGACTCGTTTTATTTTTTTGCGGTGCTGCTCGGGCCGAGATCGGTTACTCGTTAGAGTCTTATCAGTATGTACAGAAAAGCCAAGTGGCTGAAACCGCTATTAACCCGGATAACCGTATTTTCAAAGAGCCGTATTTGGGTTTTAATCTGGATGTTCGTGGCGAGTTTAAATGGCAGAATGATAATTCGCGCGCGATTTTACGTCCCCGGTTTGAGGGCTCTATTCAAGAAACCGACTACGGTGCGAAAGAAACCTATCATCGAAATGGCAGTTTGCTGGATTTAACAGACGCTTTTCTGCACAACAATTGGGGTGATGCTGTATCAACAACAGTCGGGCTGCAGGTTTATCAGTGGGGTCCAGCTGAAATTATGAATCCATCAAATTCGTTATTTCATTTCAACTCTCAACAGCGCAGTGTTCTTTACAAAGAAAAAGGACAAGCCTTGCTGAGGGCGAATTTTAATTTGAATGTAGAAAACAATCTAGTTTTTATTTTTGAACCGATTTCAAATAACCGCGCCGAATGGCTTGCTGAAGATACTTTTGTGCCGAAACTGGTGCTGAAGTACGAAAAGAGC
>JANPAD010000539.1:0-1960 GCA_031429735.1 Bdellovibrio sp.
CCTGCTGAAAGTCGGTGCGGCCGTTGCCACGAACTAAAAGTGTATCGCCGGTAAAGACCATGTCTTCAATCACGTAAGAAACGCAGCTGTCGGTGTGGCCAGGAGTCTCAAGCACTTCGATGCGTGTGGGTCCTAAGGTTAAAATATCGCCGTTCTTAAGCGGTATGTCGGCGCAATCAACACCGGCGGCGGCACCAAGTCCTGTTTTGATCTGCAATCGTTCACGCAACTGACCGGCGGCCGTGATGTGATCGGCATGAACATGAGTATCCAGAACATATTTGAGTTTCACACCGAGTTCGGTGATTAATTTAATATCACGCTCAATCGTTTCAAGAACGGGGTCTATTAAAACTGCTTCTTTGGTGGTCGCGTCAGCCACCAAGTAAGTATAAGTCGAGGTTTCACTCTCAAAAAGTTGGTAGAAAATTAAAGATTTACTCACCGGAATCATCCGTTTGAGCACCGTTTTCAATTTTACGACCGGTGGCTTGATCGACCTTGTAACCTGTTTTCGGTGTCGTATCAGGAAGATCAGTTTTATAGTTTTTAAAGTATGCAGGCAGTGGAGCCTCAAATAGAATGCGGTCCTTTTTAAACGGATGCTGAATTTCGAGTGAGTAAGCGTGAAGCATCAAATTTTTGAAGGTCGATTTCTTTTCGCCGTACTTGATATCGCCGGCAATCGGGTTGCCCAGTTCGGCCATGTGCACGCGAATTTGATTCTTCTTACCGGTCAGCAAATTAATTTTAACCACGCTCATAAGGCCTGCTTGATGCACAACTTTATATTCGGTGCGGGCCAGTTGACCGCTGGTGTCCGTTTTGCTTGAGTGCACCAGATAGTCTTCGTCTTCGCTCAGGTAGGTTTCGATGAGGCCTTCTCGGTTTTTGAGGCGACCGTGAACAACACAGTAGTAAGTTTTTTTACTGTCGCGCCAGTTGCTTTTGACATCTTGCTGCGCTTTTTCACTTTTCGCAAAAAGGAGAACTCCAGAAGTGTATTGATCGAGGCGGTGAACAACGTAGACTTCTTTGCTTGAGCGGGATGCGCCTTTACGGATGTAATTATTCAGGGCGCTGTGAACGGTTTCGTCGTTCCATAAAGCCTCGACGCTCAGAATGCCACTCGATTTATTGACGGCAATCAGATCCATGTCTTCATGGATTATATCAAAACCTTCGGGGCGGTATTTTTTCGGAATAACAGGTTTTTGCATTGTTAACATGAGCGTTTCTATATCAATAATTAAGTGACTTAGCTACTACAAAGCCAAGTAAACGATAGAAATTGGCGTGATCCTGGGATATTCTTAAGAATATGGATACCCAAACGCAAGCTGCCGCCGCTAAGCAAGAGTCGTCGAAAAAGGTCTTAAAAGACTTTTTGAAGACCCTTATCGTTCCACTTGTGATTAATAAATTTTTCATGATGTATTTCGGGTTGATGTACTCAAACTATCCTGATGAGGGCTATGGCTACGGCTTTGCTGCGACGATTTTTTTCTTATTGGCTAACTGCGGTTTTTTCATCTGGAAATACCGCGATATCGAAGATCCTTAGAACATAATACCTGTCAAAAATACTGACAGTTGATATTTGAACTCCCGTTGGGCTAGGATGCGCCATCTATAAACGGGAGTTTATCATGAAGAGTTTAATGTTATTACTTGTGACCTTTCTTTCAGCGGCCATAGTTAACGCCGACGTCATTCAGCTTAAAACAGAGAAATGTGAAGACAATCAGGTTTCTTTAAATTCAGTTTATGAAATGCGGACTTACAGCAATTCGCAGATTAAAGTTTTTTCGATTGATACAATTGAACCGGCTGCGGTTCCGGTCAGTCTTGCAATCACTTTGGACCGGGGTGAAGATCTTTCGACCTATGAATCTTACTGCCGTCGTATTTCGTACATTTCATCAATTGACTCATTGTCTTCAATGGATTCAAGCTTCGA
>JANPAD010000540.1:0-2551 GCA_031429735.1 Bdellovibrio sp.
AAGCGAACAAACTCCAGCAAGAGATCCCGGTTACGTGGGTCCAATTTAATAGCCTGCGCTATCGTTTGGCTGTAGTTCAAGATGTCACGTCGCGTTTTATAGATCATGGCTTTCTCATACCAAACCTGACCGATGTTCTCATCCGTGACCTTCATCTGCCCTAGCGTCGCCAAAGCTTCGTTGAATTTTCGTTCGAGTTTGAAAATATAGAAAACCGCCCATAGAGCATCGGCATCTTTGTTATCAAGAGTCAGCATTTTTTGATAAACTTCACGGGCTTTAGAATAAATTCCAGCCTTTAAGTAGAGATCACCGGCTCGCTTTAAAAGTTGCATGTTTTTGGGTTCAATTTGTTCAGCGTCTTGTAATGCAATTAAAGCGAAAAGATATTTTTCAGTCGTCGAATAAACATCTGACAAACCTATATAAGCGGGCACCGATTGCGGATCATGCAACAAAGCGAGTTTATAGTACTCGATGGCTTTGTCGTATTGAGTCGTTTCGTAGTAGCCTAAGGCCATTTGGCGATAATAATCGGAACGTGAAATCGCATGCGGGTAAAGATCGGTTTTCATAGTGTAAACAGGCGTATTTTCGACGTGCGGCCGAACCCGGGCTGATTGACAACCCATCATGACTAAAATAATTACGAATCCGAAAATGCTCTGTTTCACTCTGTACTTATCGGTATTTAGCCACTATTCTTAACTCGACCAAAGGAGAGTCGATGACTTGTCTTAAACCTTTTATAGCCGCCATAGCCACCCTTATGACCCTTAGTGCTCATGCGGCTGTCGACAAACTCAGTTACTTTAAAAATACCTACGAAGAATCCGACGCTCACTTCAACGAGATCTATACGAAACAACGCGCCTCTATAAAGGGCTCTGAAGTTTACCAGTTTCTTTACGCCCACGGAAACATTAAATCCTATTTTTTCCCGAGTGAAAACTCGGATAATCTTCTAATCATGATTTCAGGAACCCACGGCGTCGAGGGCTTTACCGGTTCAGCCGTGCAACGCTATTTGGTCGATCAAGGACTGCCGGTAGAACACACTTCAGTATTACTCATTCATGGTTTTAATCTTTGGGGTTTTAAAAATATTCGCCGCGTAAACGAAAACAATATCGACCTGAACCGCAATTTTGTGATTGATCGCAATCATTTTAAGCCCGATGACTCTGACTATGGAAAGCTTAATAGCTTTTTGAATCCGCAAACACCGGGTAGCGCCGGCCTTATTTCAAACGGTTTTTTTATTGCACGCGCCGTTTTGAATATCGCGCAGTATTCTCTAGAAAGTCTACGGGCCTCGGTTTTAAAAGGACAGTATTCATTCGAAAACGGTCTTTTCTATGGCGGCCGCGATCCGCAGGCCCAAGAACTTTTAATTGATCAACTTGTGCAGCGCTACATTCACAAGCAGAAGAAAGTTTTTCTGATTGACCTGCACACCGGTTACGGTGAACGCTCTAAACTTCATCTTTTGGCCGGACGTACGACGGACCCGAATTCAAAGAATCTTAAAAAAGTATTTTTAGAAAACGAAGTTGATTTCGCGGATAAAAAGAAATTTTATGTGATCGAAGGAGAAATGCTGACTTTTTTTGGAGACCGAATCGTAAAAAAAATTCCGCAGGCCGAAGTAATCGGCATTACTTTCGAGTACGGCACTCTTGACAGTCAAAAAACACTGGGTTCGATAGAGTCTTTGCGGCGCATGGTGCTTGAAAACCAGAACTTTCATCATCCTGCCGGTGAAGTCGACGCGGCCGATATTAAAAATATTTACCGTGAAATGTTTTATCCATCAGACCCTGAATGGCGCATGAGCGTGCTGAATCAAACCGACGAGAAAATTAAAAAAATCTACGATTATCTGAAGTTGCAGTAACCCGGCTAAACTGCGTCCAACTTGTCTTTAACGGCTTTGATCGTTTCGATGTGCTTCAACGTATCCAGGTTATCACGTAACTGCTCAAGACGGCTGGCGCCCAAAATAACTGTGCTGACATGCGGGTTCAGCATACACCAGCCAATGGCCAAATGGTTCATTTGCAAACCGGTAGCTTTAGAAATTTTCTGCAAACCTTGAACGACTCGCAGATTCTCGCTACTTTCAATTTCGTCACGGATGTACCCTAATGATGGCATACTCGCACGCGAACCTTCAGGAATCCCGGCTAGGTATTTGCCGGTTAAGGCCCCCGAAGCCAGCGGGCTCCACGTGGTTAAGCCTAGCTTCATACTTTTATAAAGTGGTGCAAATTCTTTCTCAACTTTTTCACGGTGAATCAGGTTGTATTGCGGTTGTTCAACAATCGGACGGTGCAGGCTGTTTTCAACAGCAAACGAATAAGCCTGATCAATGGCGGTGGCCGGCCATTCGCTGGTTCCCCAGTACAAAGCTTTACCCGTACGAATCATCTGGTCCATCGCAAAACAGATTTCGTGAATTGGCGTACCTTCGTCATAACGGTGGCAGTAAACCACGTCGACAAAATCGGTGCCTAGGCGTTTCAATGAATTGTCGATGGCCTGCATGAGG
>JANPAD010000541.1:0-4192 GCA_031429735.1 Bdellovibrio sp.
TTGTTCGATCAACCAGTTGTGATGCGGGTCTTGATCAAATAATTGCTCTAATTTAGAGTTTAACTTTTTAAGTATGTCCATTGTTTAACTCAGGACAGTGTAGCGGTTTATGTATTTTCAATGAACGATATTGTGAGACGACTGGCCGTTGGGCGGGCTTTAAGCTGTTTTAAAATCGGTTGCGAGTCTGAAAAAAGTCGTAAACTGGAAAAATTAAGAGTTCCTTCAAGCTTTTCAATCTCGATTGCAATTTGCTCGGGTTGTGTTTGGGTATAGACCAGAATCCATTTATTTCTGAAATGGTTGGAAGTGCCCAAAAGGACAAATGCGCTCGGATTATATTTCAATTTAGTTTCAAGGCGGGTGGCCTCAAGAATTTGGGTCAATTCGGCCAAGGTTTCAGTTTTCTTGTGTAAATTATTTTCAGTCAAAAGCGAGCACGTAGCGAAGTCGATAGTATGCCACAAAGATAGATTCGGATTATTATCGATGACCCATAAGTCGGAACCGGCCGTCAAAGCATTTATCGCCGCAACAGACCCTTCAGTTGAAGTGACGGCCTGGCTAACGTTCATTCCGAACAACCTGATCTAACAAACCGTTAACGAAAGCCGCAGATTCCTGCGAACCGAAGATTTTCGCAATCTCGATCGCTTCATTGATGGCAATTTTAGGTTCAATTAATTCAGAGGCGTAGAACATTTCGTAAATAGAAAGGCGCAAAATATTGCGGTCGACGCCGCCCATACGGTCAAGCTTCCAGTGCCGGCTGGCTTCCTGAATTTTCTTATCAATTTCTTCTTTGCTTTTTTGTACGCCCTGAATGATTTGATCAGCGTACTTTAAAGAAGCGGCATCAATTTGTTTTTGAAATAAACTGAGTAAACTCTCGAATGAAATTTGCGGGGCGTATTCAACTTGAAAAAGAACTTGCAGGGCGATTTCGCGGGATTGTCGTCTCATGAGGGGTCAGCGGTCTTTCTGTTAGGTGTTGCTGTCGATATCTTTGTTGGTTTTGCTGAAGGCGATAGGTGTGAGGCTTAATTGCGGTCCGCTTGAATCGATCATGTCGATGAGTTCGTCACCTTCAAGTTTTTCAACGAATTCTTGCACGTCTTTGAAGGTTCGGTAAACGCTGGCAAAGCGCACGTAAGCGACGTCATCTAACTGCCGTAATTCAGCCATCACACGACGTCCGATAACTTTTGAAGAAACTTCGCCTTCGCCGCGTGTAATCAGCCACGAAGCGATTCGTTCAACGGCCGCTTCAACTTGCGCCAGACTGACTGGTCTTTTTTGGCAAGACGCCTGCATTCCACGTATTATTTTTTCTTTATTGAAGGGTTCGCGGCGTCCATCTTTTTTGATGATGAACGGATAGCTCAGCATCACAGTTTCTTGGGTCGAATACCGCGATTTGCAAGACAGACATTCACGTCGACGGCGTATACCGCCATCTTTTTGAACGCGTGTATCGAGAACTTTATCTTCGGAGTGACTGCAGAAGGGGCATTTCATACTTAGATCTAAACTAGGTGAGCCTTAGGTCAGGGTCAATCAAGTCGAATTGCAAATTTTGAAACTTATGCGTAGCATAAAAAGTGGGAGTTGAGCATGACATCGCGATTACACACTAGTTTATTTCTGGCTCTCATTTTTTGCGTTACAACCAACACAGTGCATGCCGCCGAAGGTGTGCCAAAAGTGGGCAGAGCTGCAGCTGCGAAATATTTTCAGGCTAATCCGGATGCGCAAAAAGCGTCACGTTATGTAGCTTCAGAAAGCGGTGGTGGCGGAGGTAGTCGCTACCTGTCGTTCGGTGCCAGCACTTTTACCAAATCTGAAAGCTTTAGCTGGGGTACAACGAATAAAGAAGAAGATGTCGGCAAATGGGGAATCGATTTGAATTACAAGATCAGCGAGTACAATGCCCTCCTCGATTACTCTTTGCGTGTGAACTACAACGAATATGAACCTAACGGGCAGCGCGTGAACAAAATGGCGTTTTTGCTGGCGGCTTCTTTTCCTGATGCGGCGTCAAAGTTTCCGCTGTATTTCGGTGTCGGTGCAGGCCCGGGAGTTTTCTTTAAGCAGATCAACGACGAATCGCGCGTGACTTTGGATTATCAATTGTTTATGGGTTTACGACTGTTTGAAATTTTTGAACAAACCGGCTTCTACGTTGAGGGCGGGTTGCGCAATCATCTTCAATTGACCTCCGACGGGCAGTTGAACGGAACGTACCTTTCAGCCGGCGCTGTCTTTACGTTTTAGTTAGAAAGTAGAAGACCCATGGCTTTACATTATCACCTCGTCTGTTCAATGGTTGACTCACTCAACGAAGTTTTTGAATTAGGTAAATACGCCGACAAAGTCATCGAAAAAACTTTCAAAGCGAACCGAAAATGGGGAGCGCGTGACCGCCGTTTTTTCGCCGAAACAATGTACGAAATCGTTCGTCACCGTCGCCGCCTTGAATACATTTCTGAACAAGAGGATGCTTGGAGTCTCGTCGGTGCGCATTTGATCGCGACGACGGGTGAATTACCCGATTGGGAAGAGTTTGCGCATATCGATTTTAATCAAATTAAAAAACGCGCGTCGCAAAAGCCGGCGCCGCAAGTTCAACATTCGTTTCCGGACTGGCTGCATAAACTTGGGCTTGAAGAATTCGGTGACGAATGGATTCCGTTGATGGCGGCACTTAATACGCCGGCTGAAGTTTTTTTGCGCGTCAACCTTTTGAAAACGACACCTGATCACGTTATTGAAGAACTGGCTCGAGAAGAAATTATCGCCGAGCACGTTAAAAAAGAAGGCTTCGACCTGAGCCAATGTTTAAAGTTAAAACAACGTAAAAATGTTTTTATTACGGAAGCCTTCAGAAAAGGATATTTTGAAGTACAAGACGCAGCGTCACAGCTGGTCGCACCTCTTCTGAAAATTCAACCCGGCTTACGTGTGGCGGATGCCTGTGCCGGTGCCGGTGGTAAAACTTTGCATATCGCAAGCCTCATGAAGAACAAAGGCAAGATTATTTCAATGGACATTCACGAATGGAAATTGAAAGAGCTTCGCACACGCGCTGCTCGTGACGGCGTGGACATCGTCGAAACTAAACTGATTGATTCAAGCAAAATTTTTAAACGTCTTGAAAATTCTTTTGATCGCGTACTTCTGGACGTGCCGTGTTCGGGTATGGGTGTGTTACGCCGCAACCCGGATACAAAGTGGAAACTCTCGATGGAAGAAATCGAAAGACTCACTGTATTACAGCGTGAAATCATATCAGATTATTCAAAAATGTGTAAAGTAGGCGGTGTGATGGTGTACGCGACGTGCAGTATTCTACGCCGCGAAAACGAAGACCAAGTGAAGTGGTTTCTTGAGTCCGAAGCGGGTAAGACCTGGTCGCTGCAAAGCCAAATGCGAGTTTGGCCGCACAAAGACGGATTTGATGGATTTTTTGCCGCTGTACTTGAACGAAAACCATAAATCTTAAATAGAGGATCACGATGAATATTCTCAAAGAGACATTCAGTAGGGGACTGTTCAAATACTGTTTAATTGTTTTAATTATTGTGACGAGCATTTGGGTTATACTTCCGTTTGCTTCCGCCATTCTTCTGGGAGCCTTGTTAGCTTTGGCATTCAGCTCGTTGAAGCGTAGCCTCATGCAAAGAGGGCTTTCAAAACGATTAACTTTAAATCTCATGTTAATCGGCATCTTGACACTCGTTCTGACACCGACGATTTTGTTTTTTATTCGTGGCTCAAAATTGATTACCATCTATCTGAAAGATCCACAGTTTTTAAGCCGGCTCAAGGATGTTCAGGCTAAACTGGTTTCTTATTTATCTAGTCTGGGCGATGTGGTCGGCTTGAGTTCGGATGAAATCAATGCTTACACACATGACTACGCTGGCAGAGCAAGTTCATATTTATTTGGGCAATTGAGCGATATCGTTACGCAGCTGCCCGAAATCGCATTGTTTATACTGGTCATGGTCACGGCTATTTATGTTTTCTTAGAATACGAAATTGAAATCCGTAAAATGTTTGATGAAAATTCTGGGATGATGTTTAAAAATTCAAATGAATTAATCGCGGTTTTAAAATCAAGCAGTCAGTCAGTTTTCTTTGCGAGTGTCGCAACCGGTGTCGTACAGGCGGCCTTTGTTGGCGGAGGCTC
>JANPAD010000542.1:0-3755 GCA_031429735.1 Bdellovibrio sp.
TTTGTATTTAAGACAAACGGTTTGCGCCTTGATGGTAATGCCGCGTTCACGTTCGAGTTCCATGTTGTCCAGGAACTGGTCCTTCTTTTCACGATCAGAAAGCGCACCTGTGTAATTCAGTAAGGCGTCGGCCAAAGTCGATTTACCGTGGTCGATGTGCGCGATGATAGAAAAGTTGCGTATGTACTTCGGATCCATTTTTTCTCGTTTATCTAAAAGTTACTTACTTAACGGCTTCGCGAAGTTGTTCGATTTTATTTACTTTTTCCCAAGTGAAGAATCCCTCATTCAGTCTTTCTTCGCGGCCGAAGTGGCCGTAAGCTGCAGTGGCTGAGTAAATCGGCTTTAATAAATCGAATTCTTTAACGATGCGGGCCGGACGTAAATCCCAAACTGCACGGACAGCTTTTTCAAGTTTGTCGGTTCCAACAGTACTTGTGCCGTAGTCGTTAACTGAAATACTGACCGGCTCAGCCACGCCGATCGCGTAAGCCACTTGCACCAGACATTTTTCAGCAAGACCTGCAGCCACGATATTTTTAGCCACGTGACGAGCAGCATAGGCAGCTGAACGGTCAACTTTCGAAGGATCTTTGCCCGAGAAAGCTCCGCCGCCGTGAGCGCCGTGACCACCGTAAGTGTCGACGATAATTTTGCGACCTGTAAGTCCTGCATCACCCATCGGTCCGCCTGTGACGAAGCGACCGGTCGGATTGATATGGAATTTTGTGTTTTTATCCATCCACTGAGCCGGAATTGATTTTTTGACCAATTCTTCCATGATGAATTCCTTGATTTGGGCGGCAGTGGCTTCTTCTGCGTGTTGAGTTGAAATGACAATCGTGTCGATCCGTTTTGCTTTGCCATTTTCATATTGAACAGAAACTTGTGATTTAGCGTCAGGACGTAACCAATTTACTTTGTTAGCCTTGCGAAGATTCGCTAAGTCACGTACCAGTTTATGCGACATCGAAAGTGTCAGCGGCATGAACTCAGGCGTTTCGTTCGTCGCGTAACCGAACATCAAACCTTGATCGCCCGCACCTTGCTCATCCGAACCGGTCTGCTTAACGCCCATCGAAATATCAGGTGATTGTTGGCCGACCGCCACGGTCACAGCACAGGTTTTATAATCAAAACCTTTATCGGAGTGATCGTAACCGATACGCTTAATGGTTTCACGCGCGACTTCAGAAAAGTTCACATGAGCCGAAGTCGTTATTTCTCCTGCAACAACAACCAGACCTGTCGTTAAAAGAGTTTCACAGGCAACGCGGCCTTTCGGATCTAGTTCTAAAATTTTATCGAGAACAGCGTCGCTAATTTGATCGGCCATTTTGTCGGGATGTCCTTCAGAAACGGACTCACTTGTAAAAATAAAATCTTTCATTATTTACCTCATATTTTTCAAACGGTAAAAAATAACCTGCTCCCCTGAAGGGGTCAACGTTTCATTGGAGACTGCGCTCCTGTTTGCCTATTATGGAAGCAGATTTTTTAAGGCTCGACAGGCGTCGCTGAAGCATGAAGACTGAGAATTATCGAGAGAGGTATATATGCGATTTATTGGACTCTTTTTTGTAGCCGCATTGCTTACGGCATGTTCGTCAACAAACGTTAAAATTTACGAGGCCGAAAAACCCAAACTTGCACTTGAAACCTACTTCAACACCAAGATGAAGGGCCACGGGCTGCTCATGAACCGCTCAGGCGAAGTTACTCGGCGCTTCGTAGTTCAGATGGACCCGCACTGGATAGGCCAAGTCGGAACTTTCAAAGAGGATTTCGAATGGTCAGACGGCGAAAAATCGCAGCGCATTTGGACGATCACGAAAACCTCAGAAAATACCTATGACGGTCAAGCCGGTGATGTGATCGGCAAAGCGGTCGGCGAAATCTCAGGCAACGCCTTTCATTGGAACTATAAAATGGATCTCAAAACAAAAGACTCACAATACAACATCGACTTTGAAGACTGGATGTTTCTTGTCGATGAAAAGGTGTTGATGAATGAAGCGACTATGTACTGGCACGGAATCCGCGTCGGCAAAGTATTAATCAGTTTCGATAAAAGTAATAAATAATTAACGTCGAATAAAAGCAACACGCGGTTGTTTGCGAAAACTCATGGCCAGACCGATGGGCAGCAGCAGTAACACGGCAAGAAGCCACTGTTGCGGTTGTGGCGGACGTGGACCACTTTGGTCTGAAATGGCCTTAACTAAACCGCAACCGGCATTTTTTCCCGAAGCTTCTTCGCTGTTTTGGCTTGAAACCGAAGCTAATGAACGACGAGGCTCGGCGGCGGTCGGTGCCGTAATTTTGGCCTGCGCAATTGAAGCCGCGGGATTTAACCGGACCGGCGCTTTCAATAAACCTGTTAAATTTGAAAGGCCATCACCATTATCAACGAGCAAAGATTTTATCTGGTGTGCCTTCAGTAACTTGTTTTCGTAAAATATGAGACCCGCCGTACCCGCCACGAGAGGCGTTGCCATACTGGTTCCGGAAAGATACTCGTAATAGTTTGTGGCCACAGCACCGACCGGTTTTGGGTAAGTGCTGAAAATGTAAAAACCCGGCGCACTGATATCCACAGTTTTTCCACCGAAGTTTGAAAAATACGCCAGCTTGTCGCGGTTATCATTGGCCGCAACGCTAATTAAATTCGGAGATTCATAGTTCGACGGATAAGTCGGCGTACTGTCATTGCTACGTCCGTCATTGCCGGCGGCGGCAACAAAAACGACATCGTTATCGTAAGAATAGCTGATCGCATCGTTCAGAGCGCGTGAATAAGTGGGGCCGCCCCATGAGTTACTGAGCACGCGTGCACCTTTGCGGACGGCATAGTAAACTGCGTTGATCGCGTCACTTGTTGCACCCCCGTTCGGGCCGATGAACTTGAGAGGCATGATCTGAACTTTTGAACGCAATTCGGGATTGACCAAGATATCCACATTTAAATTGAAAATGTCCTGACCGACACCGAGTACCGTGCCGGCGCAGTGTGTTCCGTGCCCTGAAGTATCAGCTAAATTGTTATTACGATCCCGAAAGTTGTAGCCGTTGATATCGTCAACATAACCATTGCCGTCGTCATCAATGCCATTTGTACTTTTGTCGCGGTTCTGAGCATCGAGACCGCTTTCCCCGGTATTTTTCCAGATCGCATCTGTTTTCACAAACGCCGAATGGGTGAGATCAATTCCTGAGTCAATTACGGCCACAATAGGTCGTTCTGACGTTGAACTTAAAGGCGTCAGCTCAAGCCCAACATCCGAAAGTTTTGCGGCAAAAGGATCCGCAGTGGTCAGAACCCATTGTGATATCGGAATAGAATCCAGACTTGTAACCGACGAAGGGTAAAAAATGTAATTCGGTTCGGTGTATTCGATGCTGTTTGCAAATGCGGATTGACTGAGTCTTTGCTGAATTTCTGCGACCTCGATTGGGCTTTCCCACTTCCAGTGACTCAGGTGTTGCGAATCCCACATGACTTCATTGCTGTCGTTGTCGGAATTCATGTTCTGAAGAGAATTTTCTTGAGCCCAGGCATAAAGACTTTGCTGAGAGCTATCATCTTTCGTTTTGACGATGAGTTGTTTGTCGTAATACTCGGAGCCATCACTCAGTTTTAATACGCTTGATGAATTCAACTGACTCGTTGGAAGCTTTGCGCAGTTCTGAAATGCGAAAAATGAAATTAGAATAGCACTCGCCGAAAAAATGGCGAAAGAGTGGCTCATAAATCC
>JANPAD010000543.1:0-14161 GCA_031429735.1 Bdellovibrio sp.
AAAAAGGTTTAATGCCGAACGTCGATTTTTACTCTGCAACCGTTTACCACGGTATGGGAATTCCGACGGATATCTTCACGCCGATCTTTGCGGTGTCACGTATCGCCGGCTGGATTTCTCATGCGAACGAACAGTACGAAAAAAACCGTATCTATCGTCCGCGCGGTAAATGGCAAGGAAAAGAAGGCCTTACTTGGAAGCCTTCAGCTCAACGCTCATGACAAAATTTTTTACAAAAATCTTGATGGTTATTGCACTTTTGGTTTTAAGTTCATGTGCGAACATGACCGGCTCATTGCTTAAAGACCCTGAAGTTAATATTGCTAATTTTAAACTGACGGATATGACTTCAAAAGACGTTTCGATTGACCTTGTGCTTGATGTGAATAATCCGAATCCGATTCCGCTGAATCTGGATTCGGTCGACTACTCATTAAACCTTTCAGGTGAAAAAGTGACTGAAGGCACCATGAGTAAGGGCGTCAGCATTCCGGCCTCAGGCAAAGGCCAAGTGACTGTTCCGCTCAAATTCGCCTACAACTCTGTCGGAAGTCTGTTGTCAGGCATTATGAACCGCAATTTCAAAAAAGAATACGAACTGACAGGCACCGCAAAAGTCGGATTCTTTTCGATTCCGTTTACGAAAAAAGGTGAAGTTAATCTGACGAAGTAGGAGTTTTTATGGCCAGTATTTTCACAAAAATTATTAACGGCGAACTTCCTTGTTATAAAATTCATGAAGACGAAAAAACTCTTTCGTTTTTAGCTCTCGATCAAATTCATTTAGGCCATACTTTGGTGATTCCCAAACAAGAAGTGAATCACTGGTTTGACGTGCCGCCTGATGTCTATACCCAAGTTGGTTTAAACGCGCAGAAGATTGCGAAGGCTATTCAGAAAGCAACAGGCTGTCCACGCGTAGGCACCATTGTGGCGGGTTTTGAAGTGCCGCACTATCATCTTCATATGATTCCGGCGTGGAGCATTCCGGAGCTTGATTTCAAACGTGCGACGCGCCGTACAGCAGAAGAAATGAAACAAATCCAAGAAAAAATTATTCAGCATTTAAATTCTTAAATTTGAACAAACAAAACTAAATATTTCGAGTTATCCACATATAAATTCTCGTTATAGATCAGATTAAAATAATGGTTTAGGGCTTTTTAGAGTTCTCGTATATTATATTTTCAAGTCGTTCTAACGACTGGGAAGGAGGTGATGTTATGAATTTATATGACATAACAATGGCGGAGGTGTCGGCTCCTTAAGCCGCACTGTCTAGGCGCGGTCCGAGGAATTACCCTCCGCCGTAGCGTCATATAGTAGTATTCTACTTGGCGGCTGGTGACTGAGAATTTTTAGGCTAGAAACCTCGAATGCATCGTCACCAGCCACCTCTATTTTAAAACCATTAACCAAAACGCATTTTTAGTCTTGTAATCCTCCTCAATTCGCTTAAATTCAAAAAATGAACATTAACAGCTTCATTGACCAGCAAGCTTACGCAGGTCCTTCACATTTTATTAAAAGCAATCCGTTTACAGGCCAGCCGCTTCATACCGTTTCGTCATGCGATCTGATGGGTCTGGTATTGGCCATTCAATCTTCAAACAAAGCTTTTCAAGAATTTAAATCAAGTACCCGTGACGAACGTATTAAGCTTGTTGGCAGTTTGCTGACTCAGCTCGAAGCACATCAGACTGACTACGCGCGCCTTGAGGCTTTAGATCAGGCTTTGCCGCTGACTGTGGTGCAAAATTTCTCAATCAAGTCCTCGATTGAAAATATCCGTCGGCTTATTGGTGAGCCCGCCCTTACAGAAACGACTGATCTAGTTGCGCCAACGGGCGTGGTCGCCTTAATAACTTCGTGGAATTTATCATTGCGGGTGGTTTTAGACCGCCTGGTGCCGGCGTTGTTGGCTGGTAATAGCGTGATTGTGAAGGTGTCGTCTGAGTCTCCGGTCACGGCCCATATTTTGGCTAAATTGGTTCAGACCGCCGCTTTGCCGAAAGGTTTAGTTAACGTCATTGTCAGTCAGGACAAAGAAGTTAAAAAAATGCTGATGGCGCATCCCGGAGTTAAAGCGGTTTCGTTGGTAGGCCGAATTGAAACGGCAACCGAATGCGTGCAGTCAGTTGTGCAAAACAATCTACAAAGTTTTAAAAAATTACAGATTTCAACCGGTTCTAAAAATTCGGCCGTTGCTTTAGGCGACGTGACCGATGATTTGTTTCAAAAAGTTATTTCTTCTTTCTTGATCGGGCAGGGGCAATTGGCCTGGAATTCAAGCCGGCTGTTTGTTCTCGAAAAAAACGAACCCGAATGGCAACACCGAATTACACAGTATTTGGCTGACCTGCGGCCAAGTGAATCGATTGAAGACAGTTCGCTATGGACACCGTGCTTGAAAAAATCATCTTTCGAAAAATACGGCGAAATTCAAAAGATGGCGATCGATGATCAGGCCAAATTGATGAAAGCTGGATTTAAACTGAATACAGAACAAGCCGAGCGCTATTTGCCGCCTATTTTTACCAAAGATATGTCACGTTGTTCGACTCTGCAGCAGGATCAAATTCATTCGCCTTGTTTTATTTTGTCGGCGGTGAAGTATCCGTTTGATGTGCCGAAGTATTCGAATGTTTCTTATTTCGGATTTGCAGTGCATTTGTGGGGCGAACCGGAAAAATTAAATAAAATAGCGCAAGCCCTTGAAGTGGGATTGATTCAATACAACAGCAGTTCAATTGAAGTGAACGGGCCCATCGCCGGCTTAAAACAGTCCGGTTACGGCCTGCAGGATTTCAGGCCTGAAGGCGCATTTTTTTCGAATACTTCAAAAGTGATTCAAAAAGATTATTGATTCAGAAAGAATTGAACGGTGCGGTTTTGTACATCTGTTGCAACATCGGCAGTTTCGTTATCAAGTTCATGTAAAGCACCCGGATAATCTTTAACTTGAAAGTGCGGCGCGTGGGCTTTCAAAATGCCTTTAGCTTGGATTTGGTCAACATAGCTATCTTGTACGCCGGACAACAAAACCAAACCCTTAATTTCAGGTTTAATAGGCCAATGCGCGCTCATTTTAGAGACCAACAAAAGGTTTGTTGCAAAAAATGGAACCTGCGTCGGAGAGGTCGGATTAATTTCATCGACATGCGGATTGTAAACACCATCGGTGTATTGAGCTCGGGTCAATGTCGGCAATGTAATTACATCTTGCGCCAGCAGATCGACTTTATTATGCGCTGAAGTGCCCACGAAAACCTTAGGACTGATACCCGGTGCCAACAATACAACAGCGTGGGCCCATTCATCGTAAGCCATTTTGTAAGCGGCTAACCCACCGGTTGACCAACCCACGACAAGACGTTTGCTTTGCGCACAGTCGCGACCGTAAACATCGTCAGAATTTTCTGAGAAGTGCTTCCACACAAATTCAGCTTGTTTTGAAATATTCCATTTAGGCACAAAGATATCGTGCACGCGGGTGTTGTTCATAGAACCTTCAGATCCGCCTTGCCCCATGTAGTCGAATGAAATAACACGAAAGCCGTTGTCGCTGAGTTTGCTGAACAAGGGAGCGTGATTCTGAACGGACTCGCCTAGGCCTTGTAAATATATAATGCAGCCTTTGAATTCACGGTTCGGAGCCTCAAGATACTGCGCTAATCTTAAATGAATATCTGCCGGTTCGTAGTAGACCATGCTTGTGCTGAATAAATCTAAGTTCTGAGGTGTACGTTTTTTGTTTGAAGATATGCATCCGGAAAATATAAAGAGCCCCAAAGATAGAGCAGTAAACAATCTCATATTAAAAACCTCTTTATATATCTTATGTGAAATGTGGCGGTCTAACAGAGTAAAAGATTTGACGTAGCCTTCGGTCGAGTTCGGTATTTTTGACGATCGAACTCGAAACCGTTAATTATTTGACGAGGATTTACTGGACCGAATGAACTTTGGCACGTGTACGAAGTTCGCACGACGGGCAGGTCGCCTCTTCTTTGATTTCGCTGTCGTTAACTGTTTCAAACTTCAGTTCCAGCGCCGTGCTGCACAGCACACAGTTCGATTGTAGCTTTAAATAAGCTTTCTGATTCGCTGAGTCCGTCTTTTCGTAGTAAGTGATGTCCTTCATTCTTGCTCCCCAAAATACCCCGGAGGGTGAATTGATTCATATGCAAGAACAGGGCACAAGATTTAAGTCTGGTTAGTTGCCGAAGCCGTATCTATTTACCTTGTAGCAGATGTCAGCCAAGATTTTTTGTTCGACGCCGTCGATGTCGTAAAGTGAACGCGTGCAATATTCAAGAACACGTGCGGTGAACGGCACGGCTTGGCTGATGATAAACGAATGGTGAATGCGGTGGGGTTTGCCGTTGACATCAAGCTTGTATTGCAACAATTGGTCGAATTCGACTTTTTGGGCTTTGATGTAGCAATTGAATTGGTCAGCGCAGCCGTGTTGTTGGGCTGAGTTGGCCGGCACTTTGTAATCGATTTCATTCACTGAAAGAGCGTAGCAATTTTCCGGGTAGGCCCCTGAAGGGTCACATGAGGTCAGTGCTAAACTTTGGACAAACATGAACGTAAAGAAAGGTTCGCTGAGTTGTACGCCGGAACTTTGATGAGTCTGTTGGTTGCTGGTCATGAAAGCAAAGCCGCTGTACTTTTGAAAGAATTGATCCCAGTCGCGCTCATCAGTGACGTTACCGGCACTGGTAAATGTAGTCATCAGCACGCGCGATTTAACTTCAAGATAATTCGGCTGGTTGTTGAGTGCCGTTAACGTGACGTCTTGTTGTTCAATATTTTGGACGGCGCCGTCTTGAATTTTCTGGGAAACAACGATGCTGCTGAATTCATTCGGCTTCATGTCGTTGTAGTTGATCGGGCCGAAGGCGTTTCCTAAAGCGGAGGCAATGTCATCTGCGGCCACAGTGGCGCCGAGGTCGTCGACTTGCAAGTCAGTTTTTTTAAGACAAGAAGCGCCGAACATAATGCCCGCGAAAATAAGGCCGACCATGAATCGGCGATGAGCTTTTTTAATAATCATATGGAGTCCCAGCCCCAAACCCATAAGGGTAAAGGTAAAAGAGTAGCAAGCTTTGATTTTGTTTCAGGTGAAACGAAATCAAATTGATTGATATTTAAAGGCCCGAAAAGAAGTTGAACCAAATCAGCTTCTTTTTCGAGAGTGTAAAGGTCGGTACCGAAACCAAAGACATAGTTAGCGCCCTGTTTTTCAAGAACGATTTTATCGTGTCCTTCAGATCTGAAAGCTTTTTTAACTTTGTTCAGCAGATTTTCAGCATTCACGATACGAAGCATGCCCAAGAAGCCCTGATGTTGGGTTGCCACCTGGCTGAGTCTTTGACGTAAATTTTGCGACTGCAGTGGAGTCATAATTGTGATTTCGCAGTTTTTCTGATTGCGAATGTACTGAAACAAATCCATCAGCGCTTCGACCTGACCGCCCCATTCATGAACGTAGTTCACAAGGTCAATGCCTTTGCCTTCGGCGGCGTAGGCCAGCAGTTGGTTGTTTTGATCCCAAACCGTAAACAAATTTGAATTCGGAATTTTGAGATACTGTCGGAAATCCTCAGTGGTGCGGACGACTTGAACAGTATGTTGTGCATAAAGTTTAGCAAGAGCTGCGGGGTCTACATTATTGCCTTGCATGAAGCGCCAGTTCTTATTTTTAACTTCACCTTTTTGATCAAACACAAAACTGTAATCATAGCCCGCTAATTCAAATCCCATTTTGCGGTAGTACTCGAACTTATCAGTCCATAAAATGGCCAAATCACACTCTTGGGCTGTGGCCAATTCAAGACAGTTATTGATGTTGCTCGTGCTGTGGCCTTGCTGGCGGTAGTTAGGGTCAGTTACAACCGATCCTATGGCGCCGACTTTAAAAATGGCGTAGGGCGTTTTAATAACAAGGGTTTTAAGGACAGCATGTGATATAATTTTTTCATCTTCAGTCACGATGCTCATGTTATGGATATTTTGGCTTGTGAGAGCGGTTGGATACTCGCTGGCGATGGTCCAAGAGTTGTTTTGCCGCAATTGTGCATCTAAAAACTCAACCACACGATTGAGTTCGTGGCTTTCAGGCGTACGCGGTCCTTGCATAGTCTCCTCCGAGTACTTCTATTTTAGCTGGTTTACTCGACTTGATGATACTCATAATGAGATGAATTTGACTTAAGCCTAGAAGTTTTTTACATATATGTGACCAGACAATGGTGGAGGCGGCTCAATGGCTGATTTATCGCAAAAATGGAAAGACAACAAACCTGGCAAAATCTTTGTGGATCAGTCATGTATTGCTTGCGATGCCTGCGTGCTTTCAGCGCCTAAAAATTTCGCGATGCACGAAGAAGACGGTCATGCGTTTGTTTCGAAACAGCCTGAATCTGCTGATGAAATCGCGGCCTGCAAAGAAGCAATGGAAGGCTGTCCCGTAGAGGCCATCGGCGACTTCGGCGCAGCCGAATAGTGTACAACGATGGCGAAAAAGCCAAGTACACTTTCTGCCCAAACTAAGAAACCAACCGCAAAGGCTCAGTCAGCACGACTAAAGTCGCCCCCGAAGTCACCACTCGATTTCAACAAAGGTCTAAAAGCTTTTAAAAAGCAATATCCTGATGCTCATTGTGCGCTCAATTTTTCCAACCCCTTTGAACTGTTGATTGCGACGATATTATCGGCCCAATGCACCGATGTGATGGTCAACAAGGTCACGCCTGAACTTTTCAAGCAGTTTCCGGACGCAGTAGCGCTTTCGCATGCACCAATTACCTCAATAGAAGCGCTGATCCACTCGGCCGGGTTTTACAAAAACAAAGCTAAAAATATCAAAGCCTGCTGCCAGCAGTTGGTTGAAAAATACGGGGCTCAGGTGCCGCAAACGATCGAAGAGCTTTATGAATTGCCCGGCGTCGGCCGCAAGACCGCCAACGTCGTTTTGGGAAATGCATATAATATCGCCTCGGGCGTCGTGGTCGATACGCATGTGATGCGATTATCGAACCGTTTCGGCTGGGTCAAAGGCACGGACGCGGTCAAAATTGAAAACAAATTGAATACAATGTGCCCACAAGACGACTGGGTCATGTTGTCGCACTATCTGATCTCGCACGGTCGTGCAATTTGCACAGCGCGAAGTCCTCAGTGTGCGTCTTGTTTTTTGTTGGAGGCTTGTCCTCGGCGCGGAATTTAAGTAAGCTTTAAGCCATGCTTCAGTCTTACTTTGAAAGTATCAGGTACGTTGGCCATCTTTTACCCGTTTCTTTTTTAAGAATCTTTCTGGGTTATTATTATATGGATCTGACCGTTAAAGATTGGAAGCAATTTAGCCTAGGCAACGGTGGTTACGCCGATATCTTTGTTGAATCCCTGAATAAAAATCATATCCCTCCGTGGTTTCGTCTTTTGTTGAGTGAACAGATTATCCCGCACTGGCAGATTTACGCTTTTATTATTATTGGTCTTCAATTGGCTGTCGCGGTTTCTTACATGATCGGCTACGTGGTGCGGCCTATTTCGATTATTGCGGTAGCGCTATGTTCGATCTATATGTTCATTTACCCGGTCGAACATGAAATCTTCTTTAAATTACTTTTTGCCTGCCATGTGGTGTTAGCCTGGATCGGTGCCGGACGCTGTTTGGGGCTTGATTATTACTTCTATAAACGCCGTCGCGGAGTGTGGTGGTAATGCGCCATTTTGTCGTGTTTATTATTTTTATTTTTTCCGGTTTAATTACGTTTTTAATGTAACGCGCAGACTCTACTAAAAACGTCGAAGACAAAAAAATTTACGTCTATGCGTCGGCCTCGTTTATTGCAAAGTGGGGGCCGGGCCCGGCTTTAAAAGAGCTTTTTGAAAAACAAAGTCTCTTTAAGATAGAATTAGTTGAATCGGCAGACGTCAACATGACTCTGCAAAAGATCAGTTACGAAGGCGATGCCTCTCCAGTCGATGTGGTCATCGGACTTGATCAATTTGATGTGGCCCGTTTTGCGGGTAAAATCAAATGGCGCGAAATTGAGCGCTCAGCCAATCTTAATTTCGTCAATGACGTGCGCAGTGTAGCGAACGATAAAAACTTTATTCCTTACGACTGGGCGCCGCTGTCATTTGTGATGCGCAAGTCTAAATTTTTTAATGTCGCAAAAATGGATGATCTGTTGCAAGAAGGCCTCAGATCTAAAATTGCCATGGAAGACCCGCGCACGAGTTCGCCCGGCCTACAGTTTTTAGTTTGGGTTTTTGAAAATAAATCGGCTGAAGATGGCATCTTTTTTTTAAAGAACATGCAGAAGCAAACGCAAAGCTATTCACCGAGCTGGTCTTCGGCTTACGGTCTTTTCAAAAACAATCAAGCGGATATGGTTTTCTCGTATGTGACGTCTCCGGTTTATCACCTGATTGAAGAAAAAGATGACGGCTACGCCAGCGTTGAAACGGTCGAACCGCTACCGATACAGGTGGAGTTCGTCGGTATGCCGGCCACATGTAAAAACTGTGAGGCGGCCGAATTATTTGTTAACTTTTTGCTGTCGAACGAGGCTCAAAAAATTATCATGAATCATAACTACATGTTTCCGGTTATTGAAAAAGTGAAAGAGGCCACGCCTTTTGATGCACTGAAAATTTACCGGACACTTCCTGTTAAATTTTACGAGCAGAATAAAATCGAAAAGTGGATAAACACTTGGTCAGAAATTCGTAAAAATGAGACACGCTAAGCTCAAAGCGCAAGTCGTTCAAATCAGTCTGTTTCTTTATTTTCTATTGCCGCTGCTTTTTTTTATTTTTCAATTTCGCCCCACATTAGATATTCCGTGGAGTGATGTCTTAGCCGCTTTGCAAAATTCGTTCAATCAGTCGTTCACCGCTACCGCAATCAGCATTTTGCTGGGCTCGCTGATATCTTTCGGGCTTTTTTCATTGCCCGACCGCTTGATGCGTGTGGTGCGGCAGGCTTTGTTGTTGCCGCAGATTTTGCCGGTTTTTTTTTCAGCGTTGATTGTGTTTTCTATTTGCAACCCTTTTCCGCTTGGTTTTTGGGGCATCGTTATTTTGTTTGTCACGATTAACCTGGGTTTGGCGTCGGTGTTGATTCATCAGGCGGCGACGCAGGTCATCGGGCCCTACGCAGTGGTTTCTCAAGTTTTTGCTTTAGGGCGTTTCACGTTTCTGTTAAAAATTTGGTGGCCCTTGATGCGCAGTCATCTGCTTTCGGCTTTTATGATGATTTTTGTATTTTGTTTTTGCAGCTTTTCGGTGCCGATCATTGCGGGCGGCGGACGTTCAACCAATTTTGAAATGCTGATTTTTGAAAAAATATTTATTGAATCAAACTGGTCGCTGGCCTCGACTCTTTGTCTGTTGCAGATTTTGCTGGTCACGGTGCTGAGCGTGTCGCTGATTCGTGACCCACCCGAAGTGCACCGCGAATTAAAAGTCGGTTCTTATGTACGTGCTAAGCCCATGCTAGCACTGATTTTTGCGTATCTAGGCCTGTATTGGGGTGTTTACATTAAAGGTGTGGCGGGCTCATTGATGCAGTTTGATTTTTTGATTCAGTTTCGTGATCAGCTTTTACAAGCTTTTCTTTTTTCAGCAAAAGCTTTGGCACTTTTCACAGCGCTTAACTTAGTTTTGCTTTACGCATGGCTTTATCATTATGTTCGAAGCGGACAAACGTGGCACAAGTTAATTCATTTCGTTTCAACGTCAACGCTGGTCATGGGGTTTTCGTTCTATTTGATATTTGCCCTGCGCCCATCCTATGACTTACCGAAGCTGGTTTTAGCCGCAAGTATTTTATTTTTTATAACTTTGTTGAAAGTCTTTTTGCAAAAGCCGGTTGAATCTCTGCGCCGGCAAATTCAGGTGGCACAGATTTTCGGATTAAGCTCTTCAACTATTATTATTGAAGTTATTGTTCGACAGTTGAAGCCGCAATTTTTTCTTTGGTTTTTCGTTATTTCTTTGTGGTTCATGAGTGATTACGCAGTTTCAAAGGCGGTCGGCTTGCAAAGCCTAAGCCTAGGTACATTGGCGGAATCTTTTTTAACCAGCTACCGTATGCAACTGGCCTATGCCATGACCTTTCTTATTTTTATTTTAAATTCGGTGTTTGTGGGGTTGCTGACCCTGCTGGCGAAGGGGGCCTATGTCGCTTATAAAAAATCTGCATTATAAATTTGAAGGCTTTGAGCTTTCAGTCGAAAGCCTTGAAATACCCGACAAGGGAATCACGGTTTTGCAGGGCCCTTCAGGTTCAGGCAAATCAACTTTTTTGAATATTTTGATTGGACTCGAACAGCCGCAGTCATGGGCTTGGACTTTTCAAGGAACAGAGTTAAGCTCATTGCCGATTGAAGACCGTCGCTTGGGTGTGGTTTTTCAGAGTTATGACTTGTTTCCGCACATGACGGCTGAAGAAAATGTGACCATCGTTTTAAAAGCCCGTAATTCCAAGAGTCAATGGCCGCAATTGCTGGTGAAGCTTCAAGAACTGACTGGCGAACTTGGTTTAAACAAATGCTGGCACACACGGGCGCAGCATCTTTCGGGTGGCGAGAAGCAGCGGGTAGCTCTGCTGCGCGCGGTGATTTCAAATCCGCGACTCCTTCTGCTGGATGAGCCATTCTCGGCGCTTGATATTGAAAACAGAGTAGAGGCGCGCAAAACTTTAAAGGCGTTTATCGAGCGCGTGAAGGTTCCCGCGCTCATCGTGACCCACGACGAAGAGGACGTTAAGGTGCTGGCGGATCATGTTTATCGCCTCAAACACGGCATTTTCGAAATGTCTTAAAACGTCACACTGTAAACTCAGTGCCTACTCATCGGTCTTCAACTGAAATTGAGTAGTATTAGAAATTGGTCTGAATATAGCAAAATCCAGAGTATGAAAAGAAATACCTTTCTTCAGATGCTTCTCTGTACCGTTTTACTGTTGCCCTTTGTTCCCGCTTTTGCCCAACAGGCGGCTCCACAGGCCTTTACTAACTTTCATGTGCGGTCCGAATTGGGTAGCGACGGTGCGCCGTTCAGTTGGAATTTCAGAATGCGAAAAGGAAGTCCAACCGGCCCGGTTCTTTATGTTTTTCCACCGATGGGTCAACCGACCACTTACCTGACAAAGTACAAAACCTTTCGCCCTTTATTTGCAGACCCTGCAGTGAATGTTGTTGTTTTGTCTGCTTCGCTTGATGAAATCTGGATTTTAACGCCGGAGATGCAGACCGAGCTGACCGATAAAATTATACCGCAGATTGAAAGAGAACAACTAGGGCTAATGGACACTTCAAAAACTAATCGTTCGGTGATAGGCCTTTCACGGGGCGGGTTCAACGCCATTCAAATTCTTTTGAATAAGCCCAGTTTTTTTAAAAGATCGTTACTGTTAAGTCCGTTCATTTCTTCATTTGGGTTTTCAGCGAGCGATGATGAAATAAAGCCCTTCGCGCAGAGGTATGCAGAATGGGATGCGGTACCTGGATTAAAAGAATTTAATCCGCAACAGTATGAAAGCAATCTCAACTACTCGGTGGATAAATTTCTGATGACCCAACATATCGTCCGTGATGTTCTTGCGAATTACGGCGGTGAGGCGCGGTTTAATATGAACAACCCTTTCAGTAAAGCGCAGAGTATTGCTTCAACTGAAGGCCTTGGTCCCATGACTATTTATGCTAATCGCAGAGATGAATATTCTTTTGCCGAAGGTACAGAAAGGTTCACGCAGATTTTAACGTCAAAAGGAGCCTCGATCAAATTAACAATCAATGAAGAGGGGGAACACATGTCTGAGATTAATGATTCCCAGCTGATTAAAAAAATTCTGAACGATTTTTCAGCGTCAATATCTGAAAAGTAGCCATTTTGCGGGTCTTTTGACCCGCTCTAAATTCCGATAAACCTGTTAAATTACTGTTAAAATTCGGGTTTTTAAAACTTTTTTGAAAAATAATTTCAAATTTATCGTTAATCTTTTCAACACTTTACAAAAAGTTCGACAGAAATCCTAGACTAAGGGCTAAAGTTCCTAGACCAAGGTCCGATAAGTAGTCCATACACGTTGGTGGGACTAAAAAGCAGATCAGAAAGACCTCCTCGGGCTCGAAAGAGCAAGTGCGAGGCAATTCAAAATCTTCCTTCTTAGGCGTACTTACGGAGTGGACGGGATCAGTCACCCCGGAAACTTCGTAAGTCGACCGCCGACCAAATTTTAACGAACGTGTTTCTGAAGGGTTCGGGAACACAAAACATTTGGCACACAGGGGGACGTATATGGGTTTAAGGGTGACAACTAACATGGCTTCGATTTCGGCTCAGAGATCGTTAGCAACACAGGCAAAAAAACAAGAACATGCTTCACAGGCTTTAGCCTCAGGCAGTCGTATCGTGCGCGCAGCAGATGATGCCGCGGGTTTGGCGATTGCGGAAGGCATGAAGTCTGAGTTACGCGCAACGGGGGCGGCACGCAGTAATGCCTTCAACGCGATTTCAGCCTTGCAAGTTGGTGAGGGTGGATTGTCAGAGATGACAAATTTGATTACCCGTATCCGCGAGCTAGGTGTTCAATCGGCTTCGGACACGCTCGGTGATAAAGAACGTGTTTATCTTCAACAAGAGGCGAAATCTCTTTCGCAAGAGATTGATCGCATTTCTCGTACAACCAAATTCGGCGACAAACAACTATTGGATGGATCAAGTGCTGAGCTTGAGTTTCACGTAGGAACTACCGCCGCAAAAGAAAACATAATTTCATTCAAAGTCGATGGTGGTGTAACCTCTTCAGATCTCAATCTGGATGGGGTGGACATTTCGAGTAAGTCAGGAGCCCGCGACGTTTTAAGTCAAACGGATAAAGCTCTTGAACAAGTTTCTCGTATGCGTGCAAGTTTTGGTTCGATGCAATCACGACTTGAATCAACTGTAAATGGTCTCGAAGTTAAAAATGAAAACCTAAGCGCAGCACGTTCGCGTATTACCGATGCGGACGTTGCAAAAGAGTCTTCGGATTTAGCCTCTTCGACGATGTTACAGAACGCAGCGATTGGAGTCTTGGCACAGGCTAACCAACAACCTTATGCCGCAATGAAATTGATTGGCGGATAAGTGGTCATGTTCATTAACGGCTCAGGTGCTCATTAAGTAAATTTTCAACAGCGTTTCAGAGGTTGTCACCCGAATAAAGATAATCTCATGAACCCTAGCCGTAGCGGTTTTGGCCGCTACGGCTTTTTTATTGGAGCTGAACGAAGTCTTTGTCAATTCTACCTGTCAAAACTGTGGACACTGGAGTTATCGCTCCAGTTGCTTTATAACAACATCACCACAGTTCGATACTAAACAGAGGGAGTTTTGTATGAAGTCTTTAGTTCTAGGTTTAGCAACGATGATATTTTCATTTCAGGTTTTTGCGGTTAACAACATTACTTTGGGCAATTACGCAGCTAAAGATAAAAAAGGTACTGAACGTATTTCATTAACTCTTGGCGCGGGCGGAAAAATCCCGGCTCTTCGTTTAAATACAACAATCGGCCAAGGAAAATGTACCGGCACTTACACTTTATCCGGCGATATCCTCAAAGCTGCGGTCACTTGTGACAGCACTTCAATTCATGTCTTCTTAGGTTCAGTTGGCTCAGCTATCCAGCTCGAAATTAACGTCGCGGGCGCGACAAGCGCTCTGATGGCATCTCCCGCAGGAGCGCGCGTTTCGTTCAACGTCAACGATGGCACCTTCGAAGATGAGTATGCTTTGTTCCGCCGCTAGGATTTTTTTCTTAAAGTGCGAACTTTTTAACTCCAAGATCGGTTCTTGGAGTTTTTATTTTTATAAGTTATTTCAAATAGATAAGTAAAAACTAGGTTTTTTGCTCTATGTCAAATTTTCAAAATTTTCTCGCGCCTCTTGCCTTTAGTCTTGGGTGTTGTAAAACTGCATCACAAACAACGACATATTAAAGCTAAGGGGTATTAAATGAAATCATTGATCGTCGGACTTATTACACTCGTTTCCCTCCAATCTTTCGCAGTCACAGTTGAACTGGGCAAGTATGTTGCTAAAGACGTTAAAACTCGTAAAGACAAAGTTGCATCATTCACGCTTAAAGCGGGC
>JANPAD010000544.1:0-7019 GCA_031429735.1 Bdellovibrio sp.
CAATAATTTTAGAAGAAAAACTCCCGCCTTTGTTGCAGGTGTCCAGTTTAGCCATGACGGACGATCTTTCACATCCGCGCTCAATCAGTCTCTCGAGCCTATGGTCGTCGGCCGCAAATTGCCGATTAAATTTCTTCCGGATGCGCCAGAACAAGATGTTCATATCGAGGGTGACATTGGTGACTACGCTATTCCGATTATTAAATTATTTTTCGGCGTCGCAATTCTCTTACAGTTTCTTGGAATCGGTAAAGTTGCAGACTTGAGTATAGCCCTCTTGATTGCGTCTCTGTTTTTTTTCATAGGAGTTTTATGGAGCGCGGAAACCGTGCGCATGTTTTTCACTTATCGCGAATCGACGACAGCTACATTTGTCGAGAGCGATAAGGTTTCAGATTCGCAAGGTAGATTCATCACACTCAAGAAAGTGGAGTACACTTACAAAGACTCCGCTTACCAAGCGTATATTGAAAACGAAAATGGCAAGGGCGCGAATGCCGGCAACCTCAAGGTATACTTTGATCCTAAAGATCCTTGGAGCGCGACTGCTGATTCTTTGCTTGAAATGCTGTTAGCTGGTTTGTTTGTGACTGCAATCGGGGGATTTGGAGTTTGGAATATGATATTTAGAGCGGCTCTGTGATTGCCATTGGAATAGGAACTATAACCCGATTGCCACATATATTGAATTGATAGTCAGAAATTGAATTTACTCGTGTTGAAGGCAGTAAAATCCTACGGCTAAGACGGATTAACGGCCTATTTTGTATTCGGACACAGTATCCCCGCCCAGTCCCGAATCAATTCTCACCAATTTTTAGTCTGAATCCTAGGGTTACGGGCCGGCGGAACCACCGGCGGCTCTGTTAAGAATTTCATTTCCGGAAATTAAAATAGTCACGAAGTCGTCCCACGCCTTCAGATATTTCACCATCTGGAGTATCCATGTGGACCGAAAGCCTAAGGGCGTAGGTCATTTTCAAAGGTGCAACCGATACAGTCACGTTTTTCGTCTTTTGCAATTCATGCATAATCTCATAACCTCGTGCTGCAAACGATTGTGGAAGCTCAAAGGTCACCAAAGGGCTTTGCAAAGACGTGCAGCTGGCCGACAACACATTCCAATTAAAAAATTTTTTCATTTCGATTTCAATGCAATCTCTTTTAGCCTGCAAAACTCTATAGACATCCGCGGCGCCCAGCTTTTGCCATTCATCAACTGCCTCTGACAAGGCATAAAAGTTTCCGAAATTTAAACAGTAAGACATCAGCATTGAAATATTCCAACGATCCCCATCGCCAAACGGTACAAAGGGTTTCGGTGTTTCAAAAATTGTCCAACTGCCTAGCAGCGGTTTAATGAACACATGATTTCGTTCTGGTGCCCAGCCAAAACCAGTTCCCTTGGGCCCACGAAACCATTTATGCAAATTACCACCATAAAAATCGACATCACCTAATTCACTAAAGTTAAGATCTGTGGCGCCAGGCCCGTGCGCGCCATCAATCACTAAAAAAATATTTTTATCACGCGTTTTTTTCGCAAGTAATTTTAAAGGAATTTTGAGCCCGTTGCCCGTCATAATATGGCTCAACAATAACATCGAAGTATTTTGCGGAAGCTGCGCCATAATTAATTCGACGAGGTGTTCATCAGACTGGAGCACTCCGCCCATCGGAATTTGCAATGTCGTCAAATTTCGGTTATCACGAGATGCACGCATCTTACAGATATTCACAATCGAGCCGTATTCAAGGTCACTGACGACGATATCGCCTTCAGGCAGATCAGCACCTAAAATAAAGTCGTTCATCGCCACGGTTACGTTCGGACGAAAATAAAAATCTTGTGGGCGAGCTTTGAAAAACTGCGCCACTTTTTCTTGTAGCAGCCACAAACGGCCCCATCCTTCAAACAACGATACAGTTGGGTTATTTTCATATTCTCGCTGATGACGAAATGAGGCTTCAAGTACAGTGGGCCACGTCTTAGCTAACGTGCCCCAATTTAAATAAATATTGTCAGACATTATGGAGCCGTCAAAAAGTTTTCTGGCGCCGGAGGCGTCGGAAGCTCGGCTCGGCCGGCCATGCGGGTTAACACATATTCAATGAACATAGCATTGGGCCAGCCAAAATCTTTTCGAGTTAACCGAAGTGCATTGTTCGGATCAAAAGATTCATGCAGCAGGTGATCACCCGGGTCGCTATTCAAAATAAGTTCAAGTGCTTGGTTTCTTTCATCGTCAGTCTGTGCCGTGAAAGCCTGCGCTAGAACTGCCAAAGGCCAAATCATACCTTGAGGTGTATGCGGACTACCAACGCCGCTACCAAGTTTGCCTGAATAATAAAATGGATTGTCTTGAGATAAAATGAATCGTCGGGTGTTCTGATAAATTGGATTGTTCACATCCACAATACCCAGCAACGGCATACCTAATAGGCTGGGCAAATTGCCGTCATCCATCATGTTGGTGCGACCTAAACCGTCAACTTCATACGCCAGAATTGAACCGTATTTTTCGGTTTTGACGATGGCGTATTTATTGAGCGCATTTAATATTTCTTTTTGAAGTTTCAATGAAGCTCGTGCGAAACCCGGCTCGGCGTAGACCACATTCTCAATTTCGGCTAACGCCGTCAGTGCCTGAACCACCATCATCTGACCCGGAATTAAATAGGCGTAGGTATTTGCATCATCTGAAGGGCGATAGCCTGACCAAACCATACCGGTATATGCGAACGGGTTTTTGCTGAGATCAGGACGGCTATACTTCGATTCTTTAGCATGGTTTTGTTCGATCAGCAGAGTTCCTAATGCAATCCTAAAACCTTCGCGGGCTTCTTTCGTAAAAATAGACGTATCTCCGGTTAATTTCCAGTAAGTCCACGCCAAGATGATGGGGTAAGAAAGAGAATCGAGCTCAAATTTGTCTTCCCACAAACGATAGTCGCTGCGAAAGGCATTGGCGTAGGGATTAATCGCCAAGTAACGAACTTGTCTTTGCACAACAGCTTTCACCAGTTGAGCCACCGCCGGATTGTCTTTAACAAAAAATAAATACGGTCTGACTTGCACAGATGAGTCACGCAGCCACATGGCCGGAATATCGCCAGTCGCTACGTAAACCGTGTTGTCCGGCATCAGCTTAAACTGAGTATCAAGGTTTTTTAACCCGGCCTCGTAAATGGCCTGCACGCGTGGGTTCGTAGATTTGAAAGCCGAAGTCGCAATATCAGCTAGACGAGGAACCTGCATTTGTGCAAAAGACGGACGGGTTAAACCCAGTAAACTCAATACAACGACTAAATCGATCTTCAACACTTAGACCTCCGAATTGTAGATAGACAGTAGATCTATTGACAGCGCTCCACAGAGTCAAGAATTTGCTCATTAAAATCAGCGTCGATCTATTGAAGATTTTACATTGATTCCTGAGCCAAAAAAAATACATCATCTTTGGCAGCTAATCTGAACTAATGCCGCCTCGAAACGAAAGATTTTTGACTTCATCCGTGTCGGCGTGTGAAAAACAGTCATAAATCTGAGGGTTGAAGTGATAACAATGCGATCTACAAAAAATTCAATAATCTCGTTTGCCGCTTCATGCATTTTAAGCCTGCCATTACAGGCTCAGACACGTGGTTTTTTTAGAAGTTACGGCGACTCAATTACAGCTGGTTACAAATTAGTTAAGGACGACCAATACCCTGAAATGATTTCGCAAAAACTTCAACTCGATTATGAAAACTTAGCAGTTAGCGGACAGACAACTTGCCAGATGTCTTATAACCAGGTCTTTCGCGAAAACGCAAACAGCCTACGCGAATCAGTTTTCAGTACCATGATGATCGGCACAAACGACAGCAATGTCGAAGGTGCGGGGGCTTATCAGAAAGTCTATGAAAAATGTTTAACAGCTTCTGTGGCTTGGTTGGCTTTTCCGAAGTCTGACAAATTTTCGCCGTTCAGCACAGCTTGCGTGAAGAAAGGCAAGTGGCTGCCTTCTGTCGAAATGCCGACGACGGGTTTACGTTCGAACATCACCAATGATGAGCTCAGTTGCAGTATCACAACGGATGGCGCACCAATTTACGTGTGGCATGATTTCGGGGATGACTTGAACGCCCTGTTTGATGTCGTGCTTGATGGTCAAACGATGGCCACAGTTTCAACCCATGCTGCTATTCAAATCAAAACTCGCGATGGGCGCGGTATTCGCGGTCAGTCCCTTTTGAAAGTTACTGCGTCGCCCGGCGTTCATCAAATCAAATTCATTATTCGTTCAGTCAATGGACATTACCCTACAATTTACGGAATTGGCTCACTTAAAAATAGACAAGCGCCCGTTCAGCTTTTTACTGCAGGAGTTCCTTACCAGTTGAACATGATAAAAGAAAATGAAGTCATTTTATATAATTCGATTGCTCAAAATGCAGTAACACGTTTTCAAAATGAAGGTTTTCCGCTTCAATTTGTTGATGTTCGTCAGTATTGGAGACCCAACGCCGATCAGATGATGGACACCCTGCACCCGAATCGTAACGGCAATCAGAGTTTATCACGCGCCTTCGTAGACAAAATTTCAGCTGTTAAATAATTTATTAAGTATATTTAAGAGATTGAAAAAAATTAAGCGGTTTTTTTCAAGAGTTGACCTTTGGTTTCTTCTGTTTTTGACTCTTCAAAAACTTCCCAAAGATCGAATTCAGATATTTTACGGATCGTCTGGCCCTGGTTGTCTTGTACCCATGCGTACTTGAGCCCGTTCTCTTCGCTGGCCAAAACAGCCCAATGCATGTCTTTCACAAAATGTTTTTCGCGTAAAATCGAGACGGCTTTATGAAATTGCTCGTCTGTCATTTTTTCTTTTTTACGTTCTTTTTGGTAAAACTGCTGCCCGTTCGCATCGCGGTCGCCGGTGTTATCCAGTTTAATCGGACGATCGGTCTTAGCCGCCGCTGTGGGCGCTGTGACTTGCGATAGATTGCCGATTAAATTCTTGATATTCATGCACTACTTATCGGCCTAATCTCGAAAAGACTTAAATTGAGACTCTTACAACTCTAGTCCTGGTCTCAACGACTAGAACCACCAGTTTAATGCTTTACGTTGGTCGCGTATTGCTCTAAAAAACGAATCATGTCCTGGCGAGAGCGTTCAGAGATTTTGAAATAAGCATTTTCGCGGGGCATGTGCTGACGTACATCTTTCAACGTCATCATATAATTCGGGGTGTTTTTTGTGTCATAACCAAACCAAAGTCAACTTTAGTTTGGTTATGACTATTCTAAAGTTGACTTTAGTTTGGTTATGACTTATTTTCAAATAATGAATCGATTTTTAAGCCAATTTATAATCAGAGACCTAGAAAAAAAGATGATTTTTCTATCAGGCCCGCGCCAGTCTGGAAAATCCACATTAAGTAAAAACTTAATACCCAAGAACTCAACTTATTTAAATTGGGATATCGGCAAAGATAAAAAAATAATTCTAAACAATCTGTGGGATAAAAAATCAAACCTAGTAATATTGGACGAACTACATAAATATAATAAATGGAAAAATTACTTAAAAGGAGTTTACGATGAATATCATAACTCCCCACCCCTGCTAATTACAGGCAGCGCGAAACTTGATACTTTCAGAAAAAGCGGAGACGCCTTAACCGGAAGGTATTTTCACTACCGGCTGCATCCGATTGACATTCATGAGTCTCTTCACTTTTTCAAAGAGACCAATGCACACGAAGCTGCAAAAAAATTAATATCCACAGGAGGCTTTCCTGAGGCCTTTACTCATCCCAAGGATGCTGAACGAATACGGCAAGATCGCTTCGACCTGGTTTTAAATGAAGACTTAAGGGATATCAGTAAATCGAATTCAATTAGTGGGCTTTCGCACCTCATTGAGATTTTAAGAGACAAGGTGGGTTCCAATATTAACCACGAATCTCTTTCAAGTGATCTTGGAGTTTCAGCACCCACTGTCAAAAGCTGGCTTGAGCTGCTTGAAAGACTGTATGTAATATTTAAAGTGCCACCCTACTCTTTTCGACTTTCAACAGCGCTCAAGAAAGATTCTAAATACTATTTTTACGATTGCGCCGCAGCTACAGACGATCAAGGCGCACGGCTTGAAAATTTAGCGGCTTCAAGCTTGTTAAAATACTGCCACTTTAGACGCGACACCGAAGGCAAAGACTATCAGCTCTACTATTATCGCGATAAACAAAAACGCGAAATCGATTTTATCGTCGCCGAAAGAACGAAACCTATCTACTCAATAGAAGTAAAAAAAGCTGAAGATAATTTCAATAAAAATTTATTCTATCTGAAAGGTAAAATAAACCCTGTACATAATTTGCAGCTGGTTCTTGATTTGGATCGAAAAAAAGAAAAAGATGGCGTTTTAATGCTTCCGCTAGCTGATTGGTTCAGTCAGCTTTATTGAAAATTAGAACAAAAAGCCCCCGTTTTACGGAGGGGCTGTTAGTTTTGTTGCGACGAATTTGTCACTTTGAGCAGATTTTGACAGTGGTTAATTTAGAACAACTCAATATTGTAAGTTACTAAGCGATGGTTTCGCAAAAAAATGTAATTTTTACTATACAAAGCTTAAGTGGGAAGCGAAGATTCTTTCAAAGGATGTTTGATATGAAATTGAAAAGTTATTCTCTTATGCTCATTTTGATGGGCTGCTCATCAAGCCAGAAAATTTATGAGACCTCACGTATTCCAAATACCCAGGAGTCAACGGCTTTTCTTGAGTGGAAAAATTATGCCGGCGACCTCGGAGCCTCAAAGTTTTCAGAAGGTAATTTGATCAATAAATCAAACGCCCGCTTCCTTAAAACAGCCTGGTCTGTCATGTCACCAGACAATTCTATCGTCACAGCCACGGGCACAAAGGTTCAGATCAATCAATCGACCCCGATCATGGCAAATGGCAACTTGTACGCGACCACTGCTTTAAATCAAGTCATCAGTATTTCTCCAGTCGCTGGCTGAATACTGAT
>JANPAD010000545.1:0-4807 GCA_031429735.1 Bdellovibrio sp.
CAAAAACCTGATGAAGGGTTTTGTTCTAAAAAAAGGGTAACGCTTCGCAAACAAGATGACACGGGCTAAAATCTTTCCCTACGATATATCCTATGAAAACACCCGTGCTCAAAATCGTCTTTTGCCTGATTTTATTTACTGCTGTCCAAACTTGGTCGATTGATTTCGCTAACATCCGCCAGGTTAACGGCTTGGTTTTGCCGCCGTCGTATCAGCAGTCAAACGGGTACTATCTGGTTGCTGACGCAAACCTAAAAACCCTCTATCTTGGTCGGTCTAATAACGCCTTCATCCAAACCCAAGTGGAGTTCGAACCCGCAGCTCCGCTTGAAAAAGTCTGCGACAATATTTTTCCGCTCAATCAGGTGATCGATTTAAAGGGCCTAGAAACGATCGAAGTCACAGACCAATTGAACGAACTCATGGATGAGCGAAGAAGAAAAGAAGATGCTCTCGACCCCCAAGATCCGGATTGGTTTAAAAAATTTAAAATTATTCAAGATGAGTATGACGTACAGAATGGGATACTCCTCAATCGATTTTACAAAATTTGCGACGAACTTAAACTCCTGAATGAACAGCGCGACACCCTTTGGATTGAAACTGCAGGACGCGCGACGGTCCCTTTTAAATTTCACGATCGACGAGTCCTTTCGGATTTAATATTCTCCAATCCGGATCTGAACTTTGTTTCGATCTTAACCCCGCTCAGCGGACTGCGACTAAAACAAGGGTCGATTTTAACCGATCACAGATCTTCCGGCTATGTGTCCGAAATAAGTTTAAACGGCTATGAAATTCAAGACACAGACTCTATGGTTCCTCTTGAGGGAAATCCAAATGAAGTCATTTTGAAATATGCCCTAACAAAAAAACTCTTATGCTCCGTCGCGAAATCATCCGGCGAGTTGCCTTTCAAGTCTGCTGAGGAAATAAAAGAGATTTACCTGATTAACATGCACGCCGTTCTGGACGAAGAAACAGAGCGTAAAATAGAAGAAGCCTTGCTGCTGACCACTCCGTAGCGCCAATACCTCAGAAGGATAACTCATGCTTGTTCAACAAAAGATAAGGGCCACCGCCCAGGCCGTCATTCAACGCGGCAGCGCTTTTCTGGTGTACGAAAGCTTCGATAAGATCAAAAAAGAATACTTTTACCGTCCAGTCGGCGGCGGTGTTGATTTTTTAGAACCTGCTGCAAAAACGGTACTGCGCGAAGTATACGAAGAACTGGGTATTGAGGTGGTAAATCCAGTGTTTCTAGGTTTTTCCGAAAATATTTTTACTTTCGAGGGGCTGCCCGGTCACGAACTCGTTCAGATCTTTCAATGTGAATTTAAGGATAAAGCAAATTACGAACGCGAATCTTTTGTTGTCATCGAAAGCGGTCGCAACGAAGGTTCTGCCGTATGGAAGTCACGCGACGATCTTTTAAAACCTGAAGTACGTTTCTACCCGAACGGAATGAAAGACATCATTTCAAAGATTATGTAACAGCGCCTCGGTGAAACGCTTTGCCGACTGCGGATCGTTTTCTAAAAAAAGCGAAGGGTCAATAATCTCAAGCTCGATTAAGATCAGCTTGCCATGCCGTAAAACGCCATCGACCCGAACTGAAAGTAAATTTTCCAGAATCATGGCCACAATAGCTTCGGCCTGTTTAATTTCATCTGCGCTTGGATGATAAGCCACACGGCGCCCGCCATGCTCAATGTGAATTCTAAATTCGCCGTTTTTCGCAAGCTTTTGCACAGCATGGCTGAATTGACCGTTAAAAAAGATAAACGAGTACTCACCCGTCTCTTTGATTTCAGGTAAATACTCTTGCACCAACACATCGCCCGATTTTTGTACTTGAGCAATACGAGTTTTGCATTCGAAAACGTCGGCCATTTCAACTAAATATGTTTCATGGCCGTTCAGCGAAATCGCCGGTTTAATTACGATTTGTTTTTGGTTTTTAAAAAATGTATCTAATAGCGGATTCAAATCAGCTTGGGCTATCAACTGAGTATAAGAGACGGATACGCCTTTATTTTGCAGTTCAAGCAAGTACCTCTTGTGCAGATTCCATTCAGAGATCTCAAGCGAGTTAAAAATGGGCACCGTTAACGAATTCAGGGATTTAAGCCAGTTTTGGAATTCGCTGAACTTGACGTGATAATTCCAGCAAGAGCGAAATACCAAAGCAGAATAATCATTCAAATTTTGCGGGTTCTGATCCCAGATCACCGGCTCAAGCTGATAGCCATTTTGCAATAAGTAAGGTTTCGTCAGTAGATCATCTCGAGTTAAGTTAGGATCTTCACTCGAAGTTATAAATGCAATTTTATTCATGTTTCAAATTTATACAATTTTCAGTGCTATAGCAACGTCCGACAAAGGGTCGCAATTTTTTAATAAGAAATTATTTTTCTTTTATCTTACTTTCAGAACCTTGAAGAATTTTTTCGGTAAATGCTAATGCGATAGTCGAAACAAGAAAGACAACATGAATAATAATTTGCCATTTAACTTGTTCAGGATCTTTCTTGCTGATATCCACAAATGATTTGAGAAGATGAATTCCTGATATACCAACCAATGCACCCGCTAGTTTTACTTTTAATGTACCCGCATTGATTTTATCGAGCCAATCGGGCTTATCTTCGTGATTATTTAAGTTTATTCGACTAACAAATGTCGCGTACCCACCAATGATGACCATAATAAGTAAATTCAAAACCATCGTAATATCAACTAAAGTCAATATACCTAACATGAGAAATTCTTCAGAAATCGTATCGATTGAAAAAGCTAAATGCCACAATTCAATCATAAATTTATAAGTGTAGAGCATGCTGCCGACAATCAGACCAAAATATACTGGAGCCTGTACCCAACGACTTGCAAAAATGACTCTTTCGGCAAAATTTTCAAAAACTTTTAATATCTTCATAAAGACCATCCTAATGGATAAAGATTGCATACTGCAAATCGATAAATAATTTGTATAGCATTGTATAAAACAATATTAAGAAAGACGACGACAAATAGCCGCTAAAATCTCTTCGGCTGAATCAAGAGTACGCAAAGCATACTGCGCCTTTAGAATTTCGATCTGTTCGGGAGTTACATCGGACACCTTACCCCTACGGCGCAAACGGTCCTGGTAAATCTGATAAAGCGATAGTGCCCCGGCTACTGATATATTAAAGCTCTGCACAAAGCCCGGCATAGGGATAATCACACGTTCATCGGCGGCTTCAAGCATTTCTTTTGAAACACCGTCTTTTTCATTACCCAGCACAAGTGCAAGAGGCGTCGTAAAATCAATTTCATGAATCGGCTTAGCCGCTTCGAGCGAGGTCACGCAAATCCGAATTTTATTTTTCTTCGCGTAGTCGACAAAGTCCGTGGTCTTCTTCCATTTTTTGGATTCAACCCATTTATCAGCGCCTTGGGTTACGCGGTTGGCGTTTTTAAATTTTTCAAATGTTTCAATAATATGAAAATTAGAAAAACCCAAACCTTCAGCCGTTCGCATGACGGCGCTGATATTGCCACGGTCATAAATACTTTCTAAAACAACTGAAATATCAAAGCAGCGACCGGCAGCTACCCGTTCAATTTTACTGCGGCGATCTTCTGTCAGCAGCGGATAAACGTGTTTCATCACATCTGCCGCTGTCACTTGATGAGCTCCGTTTAAAATGCTGATTTCATTTGTAAGTGGAAACACTAAAAGCCACTGCGCGCCAAGTCTCGCGCGATATTTTTTTGATGAGCCTCAAGGGTGCCGCCGCCGATTTCGAGCAGCTTAGAGTCGCGCCATAAACGCTCAACATGGTATTCACCAACGTAACCGTAGCCACCTAAAACTTGAATGGCTCGGTCGGCCACATTTTTAGCCATGGTCGTTGCTACCAGTTTAGTACCGTCTGAATCCAAACGGCTACCTTCTTTAGACAAATCCAGTTTGCGAGCTGTTTCGTAAACGTAAGCTTGAGATGCGCGGAATTCAGCGTAAGACTCCGCAATATACTTTTGAATTTGTCCGAAAGCGTTCAGCGGTTTACCGAACGAATGTCTTTCGGTCGCGTATTTATTCATGACTTCTAAAGAACGACGAGCAATACCTAACGCCATGGCCGCAAGGCCGACGCGCTCTATTTCAAGATTACGCATCATGTGGTGCATTGAATCGCCCTCTTGGCCTACAAGGCGGTCCGCCGGAATTTTACAATTCTCAAAAACCAGTTCAGCGGTATTCGAAGCACGCATCCCTAACTTGTCCATAATTTTTTGACCGACGTAGTAACCGGCATCGCCTTTTTCAACGATGAAAGTTGAAATCAAAGCCCGGCCATTTTTTTCGCCGGTCTTTGCGTAGACCCAAACGAAGTCACTGGGTGTTTTGTTTTCGTCCAAGGCGCCGTTGGTAATCCACATCTTGCGACCGTTCAAAATATAATGTTCGCCTTGCTTTACGGCTGTGGTTTTCATTCCTAAAACATCAGTTCCATAATCAGGCTCAGACATCGCCATAGAACCAATCAATGTGCCATTCGACAAACCAGGTAAATATTTTAATTTCTGAGCCTCAGAGCCGTTCACAGCTAAATTATTGACGGCCAAAAGTGTGTGCGCCAAGTACGCCAAACAAAAACCGGGATCACTCGCTGAAAGTTCTTCGTGCGCGATGACAACAGCAGTCGCATCAAGGCCCGAGCCGCCGTATTGCTCCGGCACGGTAATGCCCAACAAACCCAGATCGCTTAGTTTTTTAAAGAGCGGTAAGTTGAACTGTTCTTTGCGATCAAATTCA